>DATIZW010000109.1:0-5886 GCA_035516875.1 Steroidobacteraceae bacterium | reverse complement strand
GCGTTCGGCGGCAGCTCCGGGGGCTTGACCGCCTCCTGGCCGATGGCGTCGGCGTCCTCGCCGGCGATGCGAAACAGGTTCCCCTCGAGGTAGATCGTGAAGCTGCCTCCGAGCGCCTGGGTGATATAGCCGGCCTGGCCGGGCTTGAGCCGCACCTCCTGTCCAGCCGGCACGATCACCGCGCGCACCTCGCGGTTGACGACGAAGGGCTCGTTCTCGTGGCGGCGCATGCGGTGCTACTCGGTGGTGACCGTCGCGGTGCCGGAGGCGAGTGCGGCGTTCAGTGTATGCCAGCAGAGACTCGCGCACTTGACGCGCGCCGGGAACTCGCGCACCCCGGAGAGCGCCGCGAGCTTGCCGAGCGACTCGTCCGCGGCGACCTGCGGCTGCGTGAGGAGCGCATGCACCTTGTCGAACAGTGCCCGCGCGGCGGCGCGGTCCTTGCCCTTGACGGCTTCCGTCATGAGCGAGGCCGATGCGGTGGAGATGGCGCAGCCTCTGCCCTCGAAGCGAATGTCCTCGATGCGCTCACCGTTCATGCGCACCGCGAGCGTCAGGCGGTCCCCGCAGAGCGGATTGTGGCCTTCCGCGTGCCGGTCGGCGGCGTCGAGGCGGCCAAAGTTCCGCGGGTGGCGGTTGTGATCGAGAATCACGTCGCGGTAGAGCTCCTTCAGGTCCATCAGCGAAACACCTCGCGGGCCCGGGTGAGCGCCGCCACCAGCCGGGCGACGTCGTCCTCCGTGTTGTAGCAGCCGAAGGAGGCACGCGCCGTTGCCGGCAGCCCGAAGAACGTCATCACCGGCATGGCGCAGTGGTGGCCGGTGCGCACCGCGACCCCTTCGGCGTCGAGGATCGTACCGAGGTCGTGTGGGTGCACGCCCTTCATGACGAATGACAGCACGGCGGCCTTGGCGGCGGCCGTGCCGATGATCTCGATGTCGGGCCGACGCGCGAGCTCCGCGGTCGCGAGCGCGAGCAGGCGCGCCTCGTGCGCGGCGATCGCCTCGCGGCCCAGTCCCTCGATGTAGTCCATGGCGGCAGCGAGGCCCACGGCGCCGGAGATGTTGGGGGTGCCGGCCTCGAACTTCCAGGGCAGCTCGTTCCAGGTGCTCCTCTCGAAGGACACCGTGAGGATCATGTCGCCGCCTCCCTGCCAGGGAGGCATGGCCGCGAGCAGCGCCTCACGCCCGTACAGCACGCCGATACCGGTCGGCGCATAGAGCTTGTGACCGGAGAAGGTGTAGAAATCCGCGCCGAGCGAGCGCACGTCGACCATCGCGTGTGGTACGGCCTGCGCCCCGTCGACGACCACCACCGCCCCGTGAGCGTGAGCCGCCTCGATCATGCGCCTCGCCGGCAGCACCGTGCCGAGCGCATTGGAGACGTGCGCCATGGCGACCAGGCGCGTGCGCGGCCCGAGAAGTCTGACGAACGCCTCGAGCTCGACCTCACCGCGACGGTTGATCGGCGCCACTTTGAGCGTGCAGCCGGTCTGCTCGCACACCAGCTGCCAGGGGACGATGTTCGAGTGATGCTCGAGAGCGGTGATGAGGATCTCGTCGCCGGGACCGAACCGCGGGCGCGCATAAGCCTGCGCCACGAGGTTGATGCCCTCGGTCGTGCCGCGCACGAAGACGATCTCCTTCACCGAGGCCGCGTTGACGAAGCGCCGCACGCGCTCGCGTGCGCCCTCGAAGGCCGCGGTCGCCGCCTGGCTCAAGGCATGTACGCCGCGGTGCACGTTGGCGTGCGCGTGGGTCTCGTAGTCCTCCACCGCCCGCAGCACCGGCAGCGGACGCTGCGACGAGGCGGCGCTGTCGAGATACACGAGCGGATGACCGTTCACCGTGGTGGCGAGGATCGGGAAATCACGACGCACCGCGGCCGCATCGAGCGGCGGCGCGGTCGCCACGGAGACAGACGGATTGGCGGCCATCACAGAAGCTCCCGCAAAGTAGCGTCGCGCAGCGCCCCGGCGAGACGCTCCTCGAGCTGCCGGCGCAGTGCCGGCCGCGCGATCTTCGCGATCACGTCCTCGAGGAACGCCCATTTGAGCAGCCGCTGTGCGCTGTCGCGGTCGAGCCCGCGCGACAGCAGATAGAACAGCATGTCATCGTCCAGCTTACCGGCGGTGGCACCGTGGCTGCAGCTCACGTCGTCGGTGTAGATCTCGAGCTGCGGCCGCACGTCGATCTCCGCCTCGGGGCCTGCGAGCAGTCCGCGCAGCGACTGGCGCGAATCGGTTCCCCGCGCGCCGCTGGCGACCACGATCTTGCCGTTGAAGGCGACGCGCGCGCGGCCCGCGGCGATGCCGCGGAATACCTGCTCGGTGCGCGCATTCGCCGCCGCATGCTCGACCACCGCGTAGGTGTCCTGGACCTGCTGGCGCTCGCCGAGCGCGGCGCAGGCGAGCGTGAGCTCGGAGCGCTCACCGGCGAGACGCACGGCGAGCGTGGAGCGTGCCGCCTGCGCGCCGGTGTTGACCGCGTGCAAGCGGTAGCGTGCCGCCTCGGCAACGCTCGCCGACAGCGTGTCGAAGAGGACGCTGCGTGGGTTGAGCTCCTGCAGCCGGTAATGCTCGAGCAGCGCACCTTGCGCCAGATCGACCGTCACGGCGCTGCTGACGAAGCTCGCCGCCGCAGCAAGGCTCAGGTGTCGCTCGATGAGCACCGCCTGCGCCCCCGGCTCGAGCCGTACCTCGACACTCGGGTACGAGGCACCGCTCTGACCCTCGGCGCTCGCTACGAAGAGCAGTTCGAGCTCGAGCGGCGCCCCGCTCGCGGCCGGGACACGGATGGCGAGGCCCTCCGGTGCGAAGGCCTGGTTGAGGAGCGCGAAGCGCTCATCGCCGTGCGGGCTGCGCCGCTCCACCACGCTCTCATGCAGCGGCGTGACCTGCGCGCGCTCCGCGGGCGGCGCCACCGAAGTCGACGGCGCGACGCGGCCATCGACGAACACGTAGCGCGCAGCTCCCGTGAGCGGCGCCGGCAGTTCATCGGGCGCGCCCGGCGCCTGCGCGGCGGCGACCGGGGTGAAGCGCTGACGCTCGAGCAGCCGCAGGTTGGCGTACCTCCAGTTCTCATCGCGCGAGCTGGGCAGGCCCGCGGCCGTGAGCGCCTCGATGGCCGCGCGGCGGCGCGCTGCCGCAGCGCGCGCGGCAGGCGTCTGCGCAATGGCCGCGTAATCGTCGAGGATGCGCGCGGTGAGTGCACTGCTCATGGGAGTCTCACGCCGCCTCGCCGGCCACCCAGTCATAGCCGCGTCGCTCGAGCTCGAGGGCGAGGGTGCGGTCGCCGCTGCGGGCGATACGCCCGCGCACCAGCACGTGCACGAAGTCGGGCACCACGTACTCGAGCAGCCGCTGGTAATGCGTGACCAGGACACAGGAGCGCTCCGGGGAGCGCTGCGAGTTCACGCCCGCCGCGACCACCTTGAGCGCATCGATATCGAGTCCCGAGTCGGTCTCATCGAGGATCGCGAGCCGCGGCTCGAGCACCAGCATCTGCAGGATCTCGTTGCGCTTTTTCTCGCCGCCGGAGAAGCCCTCGTTCACCCCGCGCGACAGGAAGCTGTCCTCCATGTGCATGAGCTTCATCTTCTCGCGTACCAGGCCGAGGAACTCAAACGCATCGACCTCGCTCTGGCCACGCTGCTTGCGCAGCGCGTTGAGCGCGGCCTTGAGGAGATAGACGTTGTTGACGCCCGGGATCTCCACCGGGTACTGGAAGCCGAGGAACAGCCCCTCGCGGGCGCGCTCCTCCGGGGCGAGCGCGAGCAGGTCGCGCCCCAGGTAGCGCACCGCGCCGGCGGTGATCTCGTAACCCGGTCGGCCGGCGAGCGCGTAGGCGAGGGTGCTCTTGCCCGAGCCATTCGGTCCCATGATCGCGTGTATCTCGCCGCTGCGCGCCGCGAGCGTCAGCCCGTTGAGGATCTTCCTGCCGTCAACCTCGACGTGCAGGTTGTCGATGCTCAGCAAGGCGCTCACCCGACGGCCCCCTCGAGACTGACCGCGAGCAGGTTCTGCGCCTCGACCGCGAATTCCATCGGCAGCTCCTTGAAGACCGACTTGCAGAAGCCGCTCACGATCATGTTGACGGCGTCCTCCTCACCGATACCCCGCGACAGCAGGTAAAACAGCTGCTCGTCGCTGATCCTGGAGGTGCTCGCCTCGTGCTCGACGGTGGCGGTGGGGTTCTTTACCTCGACGTAGGGGAAGGTGTGCGCGCCGCACCTCCCGCCCATCAGCAGCGAGTCGCACTGGGTGAAATTGCGGGCGCCATGCGCACTCGGCAGCATCCGCACCAGTCCACGGTAGGTGTTCTGCCCGTGGCCGGCGGAGATGCCCTTGGAGATGATGGTGCTGCGTGTCCCCTTGCCGATGTGGATCATCTTGGTGCCGGTGTCGGCCTGCTGGTGGTTGTTCACCGTGGCGACCGAGTAGAACTCGCCGATCGAGCCCTCGCCACGCAAGACGCAGCTCGGGTACTTCCAGGTGATCGCCGAGCCCGTTTCCACCTGCGTCCAGGAGATGTGGGAGTTTCGGCCGCGGCACTCGCCGCGCTTGGTGACGAAGTTGTAGATACCGCCGACACCCTCCGCATCGCCCGGGTACCAGTTCTGCACGGTCGAGTACTTGACGTAGGCGTCATCGAGCGCAATCAGCTCCACCACCGCAGCGTGCAGTTGGTTCTCGTCGCGCTGGGGGGCGGTGCAGTTGTGCACAGCGAACCCTTTCACCAGGTACGAGTGCGGCTCGGTCGCGGTCTCGAAGTTGTAGACGAACCCATCGTACGGCTGACGCCCGATGATCCGCACCGGTACGAGAAAGTAATCGTGACGGCGTAGGGTGCGCCGACCACGTGTCTTCTCCGAGTAGTAAAGAACATACTGCGTGCTGTGATCAATGACGCGGCCGTCCTTCATGCGTTCGTCGAACGCCTTGCGGATGCCGATGCAGACGAAGATGCCACGACGCGCGAGCATCTCCTGGAGCTGGAAGGCCAAAGTGCGTGACACGGTGCCGGCACGTATGGCGGTGACCGGACCATGCCTGCCGATGCTGCCATCCCCACGGTAGTAAGCGTCGGTCGCGAGGCGCTGGCGCTGCGGCGGCAGATCCATGACCGCCTTGCTGAAGCGCTTGCCGTGTGCGTAGCGGCCGCCGTGCGTCTCGAGCGCCGCGCACAGCTCCGCCGAGCACACCGCGAGGTACAACCCGTGCCGCTGCCGCTTCCTGTCGTGGAAGCGACAGGCGCGCTTGCCGGCGCAACGCTCGATCAACGCGGCGAGCTCATCGGCCATCTCCGCCTCGTGATCGCCCAGGCGCCACTCGGCGGCCGCGCAGCCATCGAGCTGCGTTACGCACCCTGCGGCGATATAGAACCCGAGCAATCGCAGGAAATCATCGCTGAGCGAAGGATCGTCGCGCTCGACCTTGTTGATGGGGAAGACGAGTAGATCGCCCGGAGCCAGCTCGCCCGCCGGGACGAATTCGGGCTCGGCGTCATTGAGCCGCTTGGGGCTGATGTCGGACCAGCGTCCCGGGCCGCGATCATACTTGGTGACGCGCTCGCGGCGGATCGCCAGCACCGGATGCTCGGGCGTCACATGAAAGCGATTTGCAGCGCTGCGCGGGGTGATCTCGATCATGTCGCCGCGATAGCGACGTCGCATGATCTTTGCCACCACGGCTTCCTCGCCACGGTCGTTGAGCACGACGTCGTGCAGCGCCACATCGCGAACACTGCGCATCTCATCGCCGTAAGAGACCTCCTCCCAGGCGGGCAGGCAACCCTCGAGGTAGCTCACGTACGCCCCGTCGTCGGCGATGATGAGCGTCCGTTCGAACTGACCGGTCTTGGCCGCGTTGATGCGAAAGTACGTCGA
>DATIZW010000108.1:0-9957 GCA_035516875.1 Steroidobacteraceae bacterium | reverse complement strand
ACCTCGATCGGGGTCGCCGGCCGGTAGCCGACGTCGCGCACCAGGTCGTCGATGTCTGCGTAGGTTTCGGGGACGTCGCCCAGCTGCAGCGGCAGCAGGTTCTTCTGCGCCTTGCGGCCCAGGCACTCCTCGATGACCTCGATGTAGCGCATGAGCTGCACCGGCTGATTGTTGCCGATGTTGTAGAGCCGGAACGGCGCCGAGCTCGATGCCGGATCGGGGTGGCGGCTATCCCATTGCGGATCCGGCTGTGCGACGCGCTCGAGCGAGCGCACCACGCCCTCGGCGATATCGTCGACGTAGGTGAAGTCACGGCGGTGATGGCCGTGGTTGAACACGTCGATCGGGCGGCCCTCGAGTATGTTGCGCGTGAAAAGGAACAGCGCCATGTCGGGGCGCCCCCACGGCCCGTACACCGTGAAGAACCGCAGCCCGGTAGTGGGCAGGCGGAACAGCGCCGAGTAGTTGTGCGCCATCAGCTCGTTGGCCCGTTTGGTGGCCGCGTACAGCGACAGCGGATGATCGGCCGGCCGGTGCACGGAGAACGGCATGTCGGTGTTCGCGCCGTACACGGAACTGGTCGAGGCATACACGAGGTGCTCGACGCCGTGGTGACGGCAACCCTCGAGCACGTTGAGCGTGCCGGTGACGTTGCTACGCACGTAGGCGTGCGGGTCCTCGAGCGAGTAGCGCACGCCGGCCTGGGCCGCGAGATGCACGACGCGCGGGAACTTCTCGCGCGCGAACAGCGCCGCCACCTCGGCCGCGTCCGCGAGATCCATTTTCACGAAGCGGAACTGCGGGTGGGCCAGGCGCTTGAGGCGCGCCTGCTTGAGCGTCACGTCGTAGTACTCGTTGAGGTTGTCGAGGCCCACGACCTCGTGACCGCGGGCCAGGAGGAGCTGCGCGGTGTGCGAGCCGATGAATCCGGCGGCCCCGGTGACCAGGATCTTCACAGGCGTCCGTCGACGAGAGTGGCGGGGAACACGTGCTTGATGTCGTACAGCACGTGCTTGCGCTTGCACAGCCGGCGCACGTCACGCGCGCCGAGCTCGGCGAACTGGTGGTGCGCCACGGCGACGACGGCGGCGTCGTAACGGCCCGCGCGGAGCGTACGCAGCGGCAGCAGCCCGTACTCGCGCCGTACCTCGCTGCGGGCGGCCCATGGGTCGTAGACGTCCACCCGCGCCCCCTGCTTGTGCAGCTCGCGGACCACGTCCACCACCTTCGAGTTTCTGATGTCCGGACAGTTCTCCTTGAACGTGATGCCGAGCACCAGCACCCGCGCGCCCTTGATGTGAATGCGCTTGGCCGCCATCAGCTGCGTGATCTGACTCGCCACGTGCAGCGCCATGTTGTCGTTGAGCCGCCGACCGGCAAGGATCATCTCGGGGTGGTAGCCGATCTCCTGTGCCTTGTGAGTGAGGTAATAGGGATCCACGCCGATGCAATGACCGCCGACCAGGCCCGGACGGAACGGCAGGAAATTCCACTTGCTGGCGGCGGCGTCCAGCACCTCCCCGGTGTCGAGCCCCAGGCGGTTGAAGATCAGCGCCAGCTCGTTGATGAGCGCGATGTTCACGTCGCGCTGCGTGTTCTCGATCACCTTGGCGGCCTCCGCCACGCGGATGCTGGAGGTCTTGTGCGTGCCGGCGGTCACGATCGCCCCGTACAGCTGATCGACGAAGTCCGCGATCTGCGCGGTTGAGCCGGAGGTGACCTTGCGGATGGTCGTCAGCCGGTGCTGCTTGTCGCCGGGGTTGACGCGCTCGGGACTGTAGCCGACGAAGAAGTCGCGGTTGAACCTGAGGCCGGAAACGCGCTCGAGGATCGGCACGCACACCTCCTCGGTGCATCCGGGGTAGACGGTCGACTCGTAGATCACCAGCGCGCCCTTGCGCAGCACCGTGCCCACGCTCGCGCTCGCCCGCTCGAGCGGCGTCAGATCGGGACGCTTGTAATCATCGATCGGCGTGGGCACGGTCACGACGAACACGTGGCAGCGGCGCAGCCGCTTCAGCTCGGTGGTGAAGGTGAGGCGACGTGCGGACTTGAGCTCCGCGCGCGTCACCTCGAGGGTACTGTCGCGTCCCTTGCGCAGCGCCGCGACGCGCCCGGGGTTCACGTCGAAGCCGAGCGTCTCGAAGTGCTTGCCGAACTCCACTGCCAACGGCAGCCCCACATAGCCTAAGCCCACCACCCCGACGCGGCACTTGCGCAACTTGAGCATCATCGGCCTTTACCGGTGCGTAGCTTTTTGTTCAGGCGCTCGAGCGCTGCGGCTCAGCGGCGCGGCACGCCGGCGCACCGAGCGGCTCACGCACCTCGTCCGCCGGCCAAAAAACGCGCCCGCCGCTCGCCTTGGCGATCACCGCCAGCATGATTTCGTGCGCGGCGAGCTCCTCGGGCGTCGCCGCCAGCACCACCAGCGGCAGCGCCGCCCGCAGCGGCGGGCGCGCCGGCCGCGCACCTGGCGCCGCCGACGAGGGCACGTCCGCTTCGGCGAGCGCCAGCGCGCCCTGCCCGCCGGTCATCGCCAGGTACACGTCGGCGAGGATGCGGGCGTCGAGCAGCGCACCGTGCAGCTCGCGCGCGGAGTTGTCGACATCGTAGCGCTTGCACAGCGCATCGAGACTGTTGCGCTGCCCCGGATGCAGCTCCCGTGCCAGCGCGAGCGTATCGAGCACCTGGCACACCCCCGCCACCTGGCGGCGCACTCCGGGAAGTCGCGCCAGCTCCGCATCGAGGAAGGCAACATCGAAGGCGGCGTTGTGGATTACGAGCTCGGCCCCCTCGAGAAAGGTGAGCAGCTCCTCTGCGATCTCCGCAAAGCGCGGCTGCCCGTCGAGGTCGGTGCGCGAAATGCCGTGCACCGCGAGTGCCCCATCGTCGATCTCGCGCTCGGGATTGAGGTAGCGATGAAAGGTGCGCCCCGTGGGGCGGCGGTTCAGCAGCTCCACGCAACCGATCTCGATGACACGATGATTCAGCTCGGGCTCGAGCCCCGTGGTCTCCGTGTCGAGGACGATCTGGCGCATGGCTGCGCAGTCTACCGCAACGCTTGCTGCGGCAAGGCGTCGATGGCCTCGTTGGCAAGACGGTCGACACGCTCGTTGCCGGGCACGCCCGCGTGGCCGGGCACCCAGTGCCATTCGATGTGGTGAGCAGCGGCCAGCGGCGCCAGCTGCTGCCACAGGTCCTGATTCTTCACCGGCTTGCGGTCGGCGGTGCGCCAGCCGCGCGCCTGCCAGGCGCTGAGCCACTCGGTGATGCCGCGACGCACATACTGCGAGTCGGTATAAAGGCGTGCGCGCACCGGACGCTTGAGCGCCTCGAGCGCACGGATCACCGCCGTGAGCTCCATGCGGTTGTTGGTGGTGAGGGCCTCGGCGCCGCTGATCTCGCGCTCGCGCGCGCCCATCTTCAGCAGCGCCGCCCACCCGCCCGGCCCTGGATTGCCGCGGCAGGCGCCGTCGGTGTAGATCTCGATCACGCCCGCGATCGCGTAGTCGGCTTGACGAGCCCGCCAATCACCGCCGGCTTCTCGCGGAAGCGCTGGCGCACGGGTGTCAGCGTGTAGACACGTTTGCGAGCCTTGAGGAGAAACGCGCCCGCCGGCAGCGGATAGGTGAGTCCCGGGCGCAGCATCCGTCCCGTACCGCCGCCGCTGGTGGCGCCGCGCCCCCAGGGACTCAAGTACAGGTAACGCCGCGCCGCCACCACCTCGAAGCCGAGCAGCACCAGCCACTCGCGCAGCAGCCCCTCGGACAGCACGCGCCGCATCCCCGGCGGGAAGCCGCTGCGGTTCCAGCGCGCGCGCATCCCCCACAGGCTCCACGGCCGAAATCCCAGCACCAGCAGCTGTCCCTCACTCACCAGCACGCGGTCGACCTCGCGCAGCACCGCGTACGGGTCCGGTGTGAACTCGAGTGTGTGCGGCAGCAACACGGCGTCCACGCTGTCGCCGATGACCGGCAGGAGGGACGGTCGGGCGATGATGTCGGCACCACCCGGGAACGCCGCGGCTGCGATCAGGCTCTGGCGCCGGGTGCGGCTGCCGGCGAGCAGATCGCGGGCATTTCCCCACGCGCCGACCTGCAGCAGCTCCCAGCCGAACACGTCCTCCAGCGCTTCGCCGAGGAGCTCGGACTCGGCCGCGAGCAGCGCCCGCCCGAGCGAGGACTCCCACCAGGAGCTGAGAGCCGCGTCACGGTCCGGAATGCGTGAAGTGCGAACTGGCACGATAGAAGTGCTGGTAATGCTGCGGACTTACCGGTTAAATTCCCGCCGTGAGGATCCCGTGCCCCGGCGCGGGAAAAGTAGCACGCCGACAGAGGGTACGGAACTTGGCGACGGCAACAATAAGACCCATGCCTCACGCCCTCCTCGCCCTGCCTCTCCTGGTGCTGGGGGCTTGCGCCCATGCGCCTTCGCGTCCCGCTGAGCCCCAGGTCATCAACAGCGCCCTCGGCACCTTCCCGGTGGCGGTGAGCGGCGCGCACTCGGTGCAGGGTTCCCCGGCGATACCCACCCCCGCCTCGGAGCCCCTGCCGGCTGTGGCCCCGAGCGACGTGAATACTTCCGGCCCGCGGGACGCGGTCGCCTCGGGCGCACCGACAGTCGCACCGACAGCCGCGCCGGCCGCCGTGGCGGCTGCAGCGACGGCGCCGGCGGCCAGCGACGGCCCCACGCAGGTTGCCGGTCTCAACCCCGCGCAGTACGCCGATCTCTTTGACCGCATGCGCGCGGGCTTCAGACTCCAGGACGAGAGCGAGCATCACCCGGTCGATCAGCAGCTGCGCTGGTACGCCGCCAACCCCGAGTATCTGCAGCGCGCCTTCGCGCGCGCCGACCTGTACCTGTACCAGATCGTGACCGAGCTCGAGCGGCGCGGCATGCCCGAGGAGCTGGCGCTGCTGCCCGTCGTGGAAAGCGCCTTCGAGCCCTATGCCTACTCGCGGGCGCGTGCCTCGGGGCTGTGGCAGTTCATCTCCGACACGGGCTCGCGCTACGGACTGAAGCAGGACTGGTGGTACGACGGTCGGCGCGACATCGTCGAGTCGACGCGTGCCGCGCTTGATTACCTGCAATCCCTGCACGATGAGTTCGACGGCGACTGGCTGTTGGCGATCGCCGCGTATAACTGCGGCGAAGCCCTCGTCGAGCGCGCGGTGGAGATGAACCGCGCCGCCGGGCGCCCGGTCGACTTCTGGAGCCTCTGGCTGCCGCGCGAGACGCGCGCCTATGTGCCGAAGCTCCTGGCGATGAAGCGCCTGGTGCTCGATCCAGAAGCCTTCGGGCTCGTCTTCAGCCCGATCCCGAATCAACCCTATTTCACGGCAGTGCCCACCGACGGGCAGATCAACCTCAGGCTCGCGGCCGAGATCGCCGGCATCACCCCCGAGGAGCTCTACGAGCTCAACCCGGCCTTCCATCGCTGGGCGACCGATCCTGGCGGCCCGCACGTCCTGCTGCTGCCGGTGGAAGCCGCCGACGTATTCGCGGAGAACATCACGCAGCTCTCCGCCGACCAGCGGCTCGGAGTCACCCACTACACGGTAGCGCGCGGCGATTCGATCGCCTCGGTGGCGAAGCAGTTCAACACCACCGTCAACGTGATCCGGGAGCTGAATGACATGCCCACGCGCGGGCTCGCCATGGGCGATGACCTGCGCGTGCCGAGCGCCGTGACTGAGTTGCCGGCGAAAGTGATGCTCGCCGCCGCCCAGGTGGATGGCAAGGTGCGCGCGATGCGCCCGCACGTGCAGATCGTGCGTCGCGGCGATTCGCTATGGACCATTGCACGGCGCAACGGCATCAACGTCAACACGCTGGCGATGATGAACGGCCTGCAGCCCGGCGATCCGCTGCGCGCCGGGCAGCGCATCCGGCTGTCGACCGGCTCCGATCACCACGTCGCGCACCGGCACATCACCTACACGGTGCGTGACGGCGACACCATGGCGCAGATCGCGCACCTCTTCCAGTGCAGCGTCCCGCAGCTGCTCGCCTGGAACGGGCTGAGCCCGCAATCGCGGATTCATACCGGGCAGAAGCTGCGCGTCCACCTCGGCACCCGCCACAGCTGAGGACCCCACACAGCCCGCGCGGGCTGCGGCGCCCGCCTTTCCGGCATAATCGCGCCGGGAGGCTCGCTACCATGGGATTTCTCGCCGGCAAACGTGCCCTGATCGTGGGCGTCGCAACCGATCGCTCGATTGCCTGGGGTATCGCCCAGGCGATGCATCGCGAAGGCGCCGAGCTCGCCTTCTCGTACGTGGACAAGATGCGCGAGCGCGTCGAGCCGCTTGCGGCATCGCTCGGCGCGCGTCTCACCATGCCGCTCGACGTCACCGACGACGCGCAGTGCGATGCGGCGTTCGCGCTGCTCAAGCGCGAGTGGAGTCAGCTCGACATCCTGGTGCACGCCGTGGCGTATGCGCCGCGCGAGGCGCTCACCGGCCGTTTCGTCGGCGCCACCAGCCGCGAGGGCTTTCGCATCGCACACGACGTGTCGAGCTACAGCTTCACCGCGCTCGCGCAGCGGGCGCAACCGCTCATGAGCGGTCGCCGCGGTGCGCTGCTGACGCTCACCTATCTCGGCGCGGTGCGCTCGGTTCCCGGTTACAACGTGATGGGGCTCGCCAAGGCGAGCCTCGAGGCGAATGTGCGCTTCCTCGCCGCCGACCTGGGTCCCGAGGGGATCCGCGTCAACGGCATCTCCGCGGGCCCGATCAAGACGCTGGCTGCGGCGGGCATCCCCGGTTTTCGCAAGATGTTGAGCCGGGTCGCCGAGGTCGCACCACTGCGACGGAACGTGACGCTCGAAGACGTCGGCAACGCCGCCGCGTTCCTGTGCTCGGACCTCGCAGCCGGGATCACCGGCGAGATCCTTTACGTCGACAGCGGCTACAGCACCGTCGGCATGAGCTTCCCGCTGGAGGCTGAGGGCTGAGGGCTCGCCGCCGGGGGCGCCGGCATGGGGGCCTACTCGAACGCCTTGGGGTTCTTGCGCACGTCCGCCGTGCGGCGTACCTCTTCGATGTAGGCGAGGGCGGAGGTGGTGCCGAGGCGCCGCGTCTCTTCCGCGGCGCGGTCAATGCTCGCCTTGGCATCGTGGGCCGCCGCGGTGCGCACGCCGCTGACCTCCACGACCGCCGCGCCGCCGTCATTGAGCGACAGCGCGCGAAACTGCGGCGCGCCGGCGGGAGTGGGTAAGGCGAACGCCGCCTGGCGTACCGGCGCAGGAATCGATGGATCGTTCCGGCCGATGTAGTGGGCGGGATCCGCGCTCACCTTCAGTTCCCTGGCGACGGCATCGAACGACGCACCGCCCGCGAGCCGATCGCGCGCACTCTGTGCGGCCTGGAGAGCGGCCTGCGTCTCCTGCTCGTGGGTCATGGCCGTGACGATGGCGTCGCGGACCGCCGCGAGCGGCTGGGGCTGCGGCTTGCGGTGCTCGAGCACCTTCACGATAACCAAGCGATCGTCGCCGAGCAGCACCGGCCCCGCGAGACGTCCGACGGCGAGCGGGGGATCGCCGAACACCAGCTCCTGCAGCTGCGGAGCCGGCCCGAGCGGCGCTGCCCCGGCGCCCTTGGCGAAGCCTGGCAGGTCGCCCTGCTGCAGGCCGAATTGCTGCGCGAGCGCGCTCAGGTCGGCGCCGGGGTCGGAGATCTTGCTCTGCAGCTGCTCCTGGATCTCCCCGAAGCGATCGGTCGCGCGGTCGCGTCGCAGCTGCGCCTCGAGCTCCGGGCGCGCCTCCTCGAAGGACTTCGACTTGCCCGGCTGAATCTCATCGAGGCGGATGATGTGGTAGCCGAACTGCGTCTTCACCGGTCCGCGGATCTCGCCTACGGACATGCCGAACAGGGCATCCGCGAACGGCTTCACGAAGCTGCTGCGCTCGGCGAAGCCGAGATCTCCGCCGTTCTGCGCCGAGCCCGGGTCCTGTGAGTACTGCTTCGCCAGCTCGCCGAAGTCCTTGCCCGACTTTGCCTGCGCCAGCACCTGCTGGGCCTGCGCGAGCGCTGCGGCATCGTCTTTGCCGGTAATGAGTATGTGGCGCGCGTGGCGCCGCTCGGGGAGTTCGAGCCGGCTCTTGTCCCGCTCGTAGGCGGCGTGCAGATCCGCATCGCTCAGCGTCTGCTGCGTGCTGAGCGCGTCGAGGCGCAGCTCCGCGTACTGCAGGTGCGCGCTCTCGGGAGTCATGTACTGCGCGGCGTGCGCCTTGTAGTAGGCCTCGACCGCGGCGTCGTCGACCTTCACCGCAGACTTGAACTGATCGGGGGGCAGAACGAGATAGCGCACCTCGCGTTCCTGATTCTCGAGATCCGTCAGCCGTTTGAGCTCGACGGCGGTGAGAAAGTCCGAGCCGCGGATGCCGCCCTCGAGCTGCAGCTGCTGCACCTCGGTGCGCAGTTGCTGCTCGTAAGTCTCGAGAGAGATGCCGGCCTGCGCGAGCGCTGCCCGCGCGGCCTCGGGTGAGTATTCGCCGTTCACCTGGAACGCCGGCTCGCTCTGTACCGCCTCGGTGAGCTGCTCGTGGCCCACGCGATAGCCGAGATCGTGGGTACGCTGCGTGAGCAACGCACTGCGGATGAGGCTCTCGAGCACCTGGTTCTGCAGCTGCGTGCGCAGCTCCGCGGGGATCTCTGCGCCGCCAAGGCGCTGCTGCCACTGGCTCTGCTGGCGCAACCAGGCGTTGTGCGCCTCTTCGAGCGATACCTTGCTGCCGTTGGCTTGGGCCGCGTAGTTGGAGCCGCCGATGTTGAGGTTGACGATGCCGTAGGCGCCCCAGGCGGCGAACACCAGCGACAGCGAGCCGACCACGAGATATGTCACAACGTGGCGCCAGCTACCTTGTTTCCGCCCCTTAAGAAAGTCTCCGATCTTCTGCAGCATCTTGGGAACTGGCCGGCCGACTCTGGAGGTGGCGGAGCGGACGGGACTCGAACCCGCGACCCCCGGCGTGACAGGCCGGTATTCTAACCAGCTGAACTACCGCTCCGAATTGGGGGGCGAATGCTAACGGATTGATGAATAAGGCTACAAGCAGTTTCGTTTCGCCCAGACAGTCCCCGCGGAACGAGCCTGCGTCCCATCCCCGGCATCGCCCCCGCAGCGCCCCTGAATGGCGGCTGAACGCCGGGCAAGTCAACCGAAAGTCCTGCGCAGCGCTGTGCCCCGTGTGGCGAGGGAGCGACGGCCAGGTGTTGTTCCGTCGCTATGTTAAGACACGGTGCGCGGGAAGGGGTGCAGTGAGGCACAATGCCGCGAAGAACTACGAGGATTCCTCTAATGAAGTCGATCCGCTCCCTGATCTGCCCGATCCTGGTCAGTGCCTGCGCGTGCGCACCCGCACTGGCGGCGCTTGGCGACGACGCCACCTCCGTGGAGTTCGACCGCGCACGCCTCAAGGGCGCGCTGCGCGTGACCGAGCGGGTGGACTACGTGGTGCACGAGATTCAGACTGCTGCGGACATCACGGTCCGCGAGTACGTCGCACCCAGCGGCAAGGTGTTTGCCGTCACCTGGCACGGGCCGGGAAGGCCCGACCTGGGACCGCTGCTCGGCAAGTACGGAGAGCAGCTCGCACAGGCGTCACGCGGGCCGCACTACAACCACCATCAACTGAGCATCCAGACGCCCGACGTCGTGGTGCAATCGAGCGGACGCACTCGGCTTTTCTTCGGGCGTGCGTGGGCTCCGGCGTTGGTGCCCGAGAACTTCTCCCTCAACGATATCAATTAAGCGCCGCCGGCGGACGAGGACACTTAAGTGCGTAAGCTCCTGGCTCTTGGTCTCATGACGATTGCGCTCCTTGCCGCCGGATGCGGCGGCGGCGGCTCGAGCTCCAACAACGGTGGTGGCGGCGGCGGTGGGGGTGGTGGCACGGCGACGATCGCGACCCCCGGACCGCCCAATGTCGAGGCGCTCATCGTCGACGCCGGACCG
>DATIZW010000107.1:0-6893 GCA_035516875.1 Steroidobacteraceae bacterium | reverse complement strand
GTGGCGCGTCGCCTCCTCGATCAGCACCCGGTTGAGATCGGCGCGGCCCACCGACCAGATCACCTCGTGCTCGCGCTGCCCGTAGGGTTGCAGTGCCGCGTGACCCGAGCGCTCGTGCACCATGCGCCCGCGCATGGGGATCAGCAGCGGGCGCACACGCTCCATGACCCCGGCACGCTCGAGCGCGCGCATGCCGCGGGCGGCCAGCGCCAGGTTGATCGACCGCCCATGCTCGGGCTGCGCCTGCCGTGGATCGGCGCGCCGCTCATAGAGTGTGACCGACAGTCCGCGGCGCGCTGCGAGCAGCGCCAGCAGGGCGCCGGCGAGCCCGGCGCCGACGATGTTGAGCGAGCGCCCGGGGAGGGCGCTCACGAAGACTCCCGCAACGCGTCGGCGAGCGCGCGGCAGAAGCGCCACGCATCCTCGAAGCGGTTGTAGAGCGGCACCGGCGCTACGCGGATGATGTCCGGCGAGCGCCAGTCGCATACCACGCCGCGGGCGCTGAGCGCGTCGAACACACGCTTGCCGCGCACGGCGCCCGCGGCGATGCGGATCGAGAGCTGACAGCCGCGCCGCGCGCTCTCGCGCGGCGTGAGGATGTGTATCGCCGGCTCGAGCGGCCGCAGCTGCTCGTCGAGGAAGTCCGTGAGCGCCACTGACTTCTCGCGCAGCGCCACCATGCCCGCCTCGCCGAAGATTGCGAGTGAGGCGATGAGCGGCGCCGCCGCCAGGATCGGCGGATTGCTCAGCTGCCAGGCGGCCGCGCCGTGCGCGGCGTGAAACTGCGGCTCCATGAGAAAGCGCGTGCGCTCCTCGTGGCCCCACCAGCCGGCGAGCCGCGCACCCGGCACTCCGCCGCTGTGGCGCGTGCGCGGCTGCGCGTCGCTGTGGCGCTGGTGCACGAAGCAGCCGCCGATCGCGCCCGGACCCCCGTTCAGGTACTTGTAGCTGCACCACACGGCAAAATCGGCCTGCGCTGCGTGCAGCTCGAGCGGGGTGTTACCGATCGAATGCGCCAGATCGAATCCGGCGATGCAGCCGTGCGCATGCGCGGCGCGTGCGATGCGCGCGAGGTCGAACGCCTGACCGGTGCGAAACTGGACCCCAGGCCAGAGCACCAGCGCAACCTCCGCGCCATGTTCGGCGAGGCAGGCCTCGATCGCCGCCTCCGGGACCAGGTCCTGCCCCGCAGGCGGCGCGATCTCGATCAGCGTGCTCTCCGGCTCGAGGCCCCGCCAGGCGATGTGCGAGGCCACCGCGTGGCGGTCCGAGGAAAAGGCGCCGGCCTCGAGCAAGATGCGCGTACGCGTGCCGCTCGGGCGGTAGAAGCTCGCGAGCATCAGATGCAGGTTCACGGTGAGCGAGTTCATGGCGACCACTTCGCCCGGCTGCGCACCGGTGAGCGTGGCGAGCGGCGCGCTCAGGTTCTCGTGATACGGCACCCAGGGACGACGTGCGTGCTCGTGTCCCTGCACGCCGAGCCGTGCCCAGTCGTCGAGCTCTTCGTTGACGATGTCGCGCGCGGCGAGCGGCTGTAGCCCGAGCGAGTGACCGCAGAGGTACACGAGCGGCGCGCCGCGCTCATCGCGCGGCAGGGCGAACCGCGCGCGCAGGGCACGCAGCGGGTCGGCGGCGTCGCGCGCCTGCGCCGCCGAGAGTGCCGACTCGGCGCTCACGCGGAGGGCACCGCCAGCGCGTACAGCAGCGGGCGGCTCGGCACGGCGTCGCCGCTGAGCGCCGGCACCTGCAGCTCGAGCAGATACGCGCCATCGGGCGCGGCATCCGGGACGAAGGCAAGCTCGGTGATGGTGGCCGCGGGCCGCTCCGCCGCCGCCAGCTGCACTGCGCTGCGCGGCAGGCCGAAGAAAACGCGATGGGCGGTGAGGCGTCCTTCATCGTGCGCCCGGTCGATCGAGGGTACATCGACGACCAGATGCAGGATGCCGCGTGCGACCAGCAGCTGCGCGGCTTCCTGCGAAAGGTACGGCGGGTTCTGCGCGGTGTAGTCGCGGCCGCGCTTCTCGACGGTATTCGGCAGTGTGCGGATGACGAGTGCCCGCGGGGTGAACGGCGCGGCTGCCGGCCAGGCGTGCTCGAGCCCACGGCGGGTGATGAGCAGGTCGCCCGCCTGCGGCTGCGGCTCCGACCCTTCGCCCGCGGGCGCTTCGGGCCTCACCGACACGACGAGTGCCGGCAGCAGTCCCGCCGGCGTCAGCCGCCAGACATCGAAGCGCTCGCGCGTGAGATGTCCTACCGCTTCGGTGTGCGTGCCGTTGCAGTGGGGAATGAGCGTGATGACGTCGCAGTTGCAGCTCGAGCCCCGCGCCACCGAGCCCTTGAAACCGAATCCGGGCGTCTCGAACGGCCGCGAGCTCGCGCGCGGTGCGCTGAAGTGACGCGGCTGCGGACCGGCGAAGTCGAGCTCCAGCGCCAGATCGATCGGCCGCGAGAGATCGACGGCCACCTCGCGGCCGTCGATGGCGATGCGGGCAAGCACCTAGGAGCGCTCCATGACCGCACCGCAGCGCGCGCAGCTGCGCTTCTGCCGGTTGGCGAAAAAGCGCTCGAACACCGGTGGAAACTGCTTCTCGATGTCGGTGAGCTCGAAGAACTCCTCGTACAGCATCTGGCCGCAGCGCTCGCAGTACCACTGGAAGCCGTCGAGCTCGCCGGCGCGCCGGGCGCGCTCGATGACGAGACCCACGGTGTTGGCCGGCCGCTGCGGCGAATGGGGCAGCTTGGGCGGAATCAGCAGCACCTCACCGGCGCGGATCGGCAGGTCTATGGCGCGCCCGTCCTGCATGGTCTTGAGCACCATGTCGCCTTCGAGCTGGTAGAAGAACTCCTGGCCGGGATCGACGTGGTAGTCCTTGCGTGCGTTCGGTCCGCCCACGACCATGATGATGAAGTCGCCGTCGCGAAACACGCGCTTGTTGCCAACCGGCGGCAACAGCTGTGCGCGGTTGGCATCGATCCACTGCCGGAAATTGAACGCTTGCAGGGATGCCATGTGTCCTCCGTGTCTTTCGCGTATGTTACGCGCATTCGTGCGTGGAACGAGGAGTGCGCAATGCAGCCGAGGTTCGGAGCCAACGCCGCGTGGTGGATCGCGGTCTGTGCACTGGCGCTCAGCATCGGCGGCTGCGGACACCTGCCTGCGATGCACTGGCCGTGGCATCACCAGCCCCCGCCTGCACCCGTGCCGGTGCACGAGCTCGACATCGGCGGCGCGCCTTCGCCCGATGCCTTCCCGCAGTACTGGAAGCGCAATACGCTGCTGGTAGACCTGTCGTCGGCGAGTGGCTCGGGCAGCATTACGCTCAAACCCGCCGCCGGCACCACCTGGCCGGTGCGACTCGCCTTGCGCGTCACACCGGGCGCGATCGCCGCCCTCGAGGTGCGCGCGGCGGAACGCACGGTGCTGCCCATCACGCCCGGCGGCGGCAAACCGGTTGACCTCGAGCTCACGCCCGATCTCTACACAGCCGGCACCCCGCAGATGACGGTCTCCTGGGGGCCGAACCTGTAGCCAATGACGGCGCCGATGCAGCGCCGCGAATCAGTCGGCGCCGACGCGCTGGTAGGCAGCGCAGCGCACGCTCACCAGAGCGCGCTCCGCATCCAGGTCCGCCGCGGTGAGCGCTCCGCCCCACACGCAGCCGGTATCGAGGCCGAGGACGCCGCAGCGCTGCACCAGGCCGAGCGCCGACCAATGGCCGAAGATGACGCGCACCTCGCGCGTCGCGCGGCGCGCATGTTCGAACCAGGGGCGCAGACGTGAGGCCCCGCTCGGCGGTGGACCCTTCATGCTGATGTCGACGCGCCCGTCCGCGGTACACAGGCGCAGCCGCGTGAGCACGTTGATGATGAAACGCAGCCGCTCCATGCCGCTCAGCCGCGCGCTCCAGCGGTCGGGATCATTGCCGTACATGTGCGCGAACAACCCGCGTGCGTCGCGGCGCAGCGCCGCGCTCACTTCCGCCGCGAGGCTCAGCGTGAGGGCCGCGGTCCACTGCGGCACGACGCCCGCGTGCACCAGCAGATCGCCGCCCTCGGCGTGCGCCAGGGGCCGCGTCAGCAGCCACTCGAGCAGCACATCCCGGTCCGGCGCCGCGAGCACTGCGTCGAGCGTGTCGGTCCTGCGGCGGCGGTGCGCGCCGTGGGCGAGCGCGAGCAGGTGCAGATCGTGATTGCCGAGCACGACCACGGCGTTGTCGCCGAGGGCGTGCACCAGGCGCAGCGTCGCGAGTGACCCTGGGCCGCGGTTGACGAGGTCGCCGACGAACCACAGCCGATCGCGATCGGCCGAGAACCTCAACCGCGCGAGGAGGGCGCGCAGCTCCTGATCACAGCCTTGCAGGTCGCCGATGGCATAGCGCGTCACTGCAGAATGCCGGGCATGGCGAGGCGGAAGGGCTCGATGGGCGCATCGAAGTGCGCGCCGTCGTCGCCGAGCATCTGGTAACTGCCCTGCATGAAGCCCACGGGCGTCTCGATGACCGCACCGCTCGAGTAGCGGAATCCCTGCCCGGGTTTGAGGTAGGGCTGCTCGCCGACCACGCCGTCACCGCGCACTTCCTCGACCTTGCCGTTGCCGTCGGTGATCAGCCAGTGGCGCGTCAGCAGCCGCGCCGGCACCTGACCCTCGTTGCGGATGGTGATGGTGTAGGCAAAGACGTAGCGGCTCTCGCGCGGATCGGACTGCTCGTCGAGGTAGCTGGTCTCGACGTCCACTCGGATCTTGTGCTCGACGGATGTCATGGCCCCGGTCTCCCGCAAGCGCGCTCGCCGTCAGCTGCGCGCGGCGCGCATCGCCAGCACGTCGCAGGGCGCCGCATGCAGTACGGTGTCCTCGGTGAGATTCACCAGTATCGACAGCCCGTGACGCTCACGACTGCCGAGCACGATCAGGTCGGCGTGCCGCTCGCGCGCCACCCGCACGATCTCGGCCTTGACGTTGCCGCTCTCGACGCGGCACGAGGCGCCGGCGAGGCCCAGCTCGGCGGCGAGCGCGGTGAGGCGCCCGCGCGCGCGCTCGAGCAGCTCCTCCTCGATGTGCACCGACGGCATGAGGGTCTCACCCATGGGCTCGACCGGTACGAACTCCACCACGTGCAGCAACTCGACCTCGGCGCCGAGCGCTGCCGCGAGCGCCTGCGCCCGGCGGCCGATGGCGACACTGTCGTCCGTCAGGTCGACGACCAGCAGCACGCGACGGTAAACCGTCATGACACGCCCCTTGTGCTACGCCGCTGCCCGAAGACTAACGTCCGCCGCGCGCGCGGTCGAGGGCCTGCGCCAGGGTGTTGAAAGCCTGCGGGGCGAGGGTCTCCGGGCGCGCCCCGGGGTCTATTCCGCAGGCGCTGATCTGCTCGCGCTGCAGGAGCTGACTTAATGCATTGCGCAGCGTCTTGCGGCGCTGCGCGAAGGCGGTAGCCACCACCGCCGCGTAGTTGGGACTCACGTGGAAGGCGGGCGCCGCCCGCATGGCGATCCGCACCACTGCGGACCATACCTTGGGGGGTGGCTGAAACGCACCGGGCCCGACGGCGAACAGCCAGCTGACCTCGGCCAGCGGCGCGAGCATGACGGCGAGACGCCCGTAGCCGCGATCACCGGGCCGCGCGGCGAGTCGCGCCGCGACCTCCCGCTGCAGCATGACCGTGAGGTCGATGATGCCCGCCGCGGCGCCGAGCAACCGGAACAGCAGCGGCGTCGAGATGTTGTAAGGCAGGTTGCCGACGATACGCAGCCGGCCGCCGCGCTCGTGCGCCAGCGCGGCGTAATCGAACTCGAGCGCATCGCTCTCGTGCAGGCAAAAGCCCGGCGTCGCGGCGAACCGCTCACGCAGCCGCGCCGCGAGGTCGCGGTCGATCTCGATCGCATCGAGCGAGTGTGTGCGCCGCGCGAGCAGTGGCGCGGTGAGCGCACCACGCCCCGGACCGATCTCCACCAGGTGATCGTCACCGTGCGGATCGATGGCGCGCACGATACGGGCGATGATCGCCGGGTCGTGCAGGAAATGCTGACCGAAGCGCTTGCGGCGCGGCGGAGCCTCGCGCGCCGCGGCGACGGCCATCAGTGCCGCCGGGTGGCGAGAGCGCTCGCAAGGCGCGCCGCGGCGGCGAGGCTGCGCACGTCGGCGCGTCCGGTACCGGCCAGGTCGAAGGCGGTGCCGTGGTCGGGCGAGGTGCGAATCAGCGGCAGGCCGAGCGTCACGTTGACGGCATGCTCGAAGTCGGCGTGCTTGACGACCGGCAACCCCTGGTCGTGATACATGGCGAGCACGGCGTCGAAGCGCGACAGAGTACGCGGCACGAATACCGTGTCGGCGGGCAGCGGTCCGCTCGCGCGGATGCCGCCCGCCTGCAAGCGCGTCACGGCCGGGGCGATCACCCGCGCCTCTTCATCGCCGAGATAGCCGCCTTCGCCGGCGTGCGGGTTCAGCCCGCAGACGGCGATGCGCGGGTCGGGCAGGCCGAAGCGCTCGGCGAGCTCGCGGGCGAGGATCGTGCCGACCTCGCACAACGACTCGGTGGTGAGCGCGGCGCTCACCGCGCGCAGCGGCAGATGGGTGGTCGCCAGTGCCACGCGCAGCTCGCCCGCCACCAGCATCATCACGGCACGGGGGCTGTGCGTACGCGCGGCGAAATATTCGGTGTGGCCGGTGAACTCGATCCCGGCATCGTTGATGACGCCCTTGTGCACCGGCGCGGTAACCACGGCAGCGAATTCGCCGGCGAGCGCTCCGTCGATGGCGCGGTTGAGCAGGGCGAGCACGTAGGGCGCGTTGGCGGGGTCGGCACAGCCGGCGACGCTCGGCGCTGCGAGCGGCTCATGCGCCACGCGGAGCGTCCCGGGCGCATGCGGCGCGGTCGGGGCGGCGCGCGTTG
>DATIZW010000106.1:0-3816 GCA_035516875.1 Steroidobacteraceae bacterium | reverse complement strand
GCCGATGTGGTCGAGGTGAGCACCTTCCTCGTCAACATGGCCGACTTCGGCGGCTACAACGAGGTCTACAGCGAATTCTTCGGCTACCAGGGGCCGGCGCGCACCACCGTGGCGGTGGCCGCGCTGCCGCACCCGCAGCTACTCATCGAGATCAAGGCGGTCGCCCACTGTCCGATGGGCGGCAGGCCGCGCCGGCGCCCCATGCGGGCCGCTCGGCCAAGGAGACATCCGTGAGCATGATCGACATTCATTCACATTTTCTGCCCCGCACCTGGCCGGATCTCGCGGCGCGCTTCGGCACGCCCGACTGGCCGTGGATGAAGCACCTCGGCTCCGGCAAGGCCATGCTGATGCTCGGCAGCAAGGAGTTTCGTCCGGTGACCTCGGCCTGCTGGGATGCGGCGGTGCGCCTCGAAGCGATGGACCGCGACGGGGTGGACGTGCAGATCATGTGCGCGACCCCGGTCCTTTTTGCCTACCAGCACCCGGCTGCGCAGGCGCTCGAGTGCGCGCGCGTCTTCAACGACGCGGCGCTCGAGATGTGCGCGGCAGCGCCCCGGCGGCTGAAGTCGCTGTGTCAGGTGCCGCTCCAGGACACCGATCGCGCCTGCCGTGAGCTCAGCCGCGCCATGGACGACGGGCACCTCGGGGTGCACATCGGCAACCACGTAGGGGCGCGCGACTTCGACGACGAGGGGATCATCACGTTCCTGCAGCACTGTGCGGCCGAGGGCGCCGCGGTGTTCGTGCACCCCTGGGACATGATGTCGCCCGAGCGCATGTCGAAGTACATGCTGCCGTGGCTGGTGGCGATGCCGGCGGAGACGCAGCTGTCGATCCTGTGGCTGATCCTCTCGGGTGCATTCGAGCGGCTGCCGCGTTCGCTCAAGCTGTGCTTTGCGCACGGCGGTGGCAGCTTTCCCTATCTCCTCGGGCGCGTGGACAACGCCTGGCACAACCGCGACATCGTGCGTGAGGACTGTCCACGCCTGCCGTCCTCGTACATCGACCGCTTTCACGTCGATGCCGCCGTGTTCAGCAACGATGCCCTGACCTACCTCGTCAAGACCATGGGCGAGGATCGCGTCATGCTCGGCTCGGACTACCCGTACCCGCTCGGCGAGCAGGAGGTCGGAAGCCTCATCCGCTCCAACGAGGACCTCAGCCCCCGCAGCCGCGAGAAGCTCCTGCAGGGAAACGCCGCGCGCTTCTTCGGCCTCGTCCCGGAGCGGCGGAACAAAGTGCAGAAGCTCGCCACGCGCGGCAGCGCCTGATCGCGCTCTGGCAGCGCGCCGACCTCCCATTCATCGCCGGGTGCCTGGGCCCGCCGCCACGCCGCCACCCCGGTGGTGTGGACCGGCTATCATCGGCGCGCAATGAGCTCGGTACGCCTCGAGCGCTGGATCACGCGCAAGTTCCGTCTGCGGCACGTGGAGCTGGTGGCGGCGCTCTACGACTCGCGCAGCATCCTCAAGGCGGCCCGCGCGCTCAGCCTCACCCAGCCGACGCTCACCAAGGCGCTGCGCGACATCGAGACGACACTCGGCGTGGAGCTCTTCACGCGCACCAACCGCGGGCTCGAGCCCACGCCTTACGGCGAGATCTTTGCGCGGCACACGAAGATCGTACTGGCGCAGCTGCGTCACGCGGCCGAAGAGATCGAGAATCTGCGCGCCGGCTACAGCGGCAAGGTCACGGTGGGTACCCTGCTCGCCGCCTCTTCGAGCATCCTGCCCGACGCCATCACGCTGCTGAAGAAGGAGCGGCCGGGGGTCGCGATCAGTGTGGTGGTCGGCACCTACGACATCCTGGTGCCTTCACTCCTCGTCGGCGATCTCGACATGGTGCTCGGGCGCATGCCCGAGCAGGGGCGCAGCCGCGCGCTCGTCTACGAGGACTTCTACAGAGAGCCGATCTGCCTGGTGGTGCGCCGTGGCCACCCGCTGCTGCGCAAGCGGCGTCTCGCGCTGCGCGAGCTGGTGAACGAGGCGTGGCTGCTGCCGCTGCCGGAGACCGCTTTGCGGCGTCAGATCGAGCGCGCCTTCCTCGACGCCAACGCGCCGCTGCCGCGCAACGTAATCGAGTCGGTGTCGATCCTCACCAACCGCGCGCTGCTGCGAAAGTCCGATTGCGTCGGCGTGATGCCCTATCACGTGGCGCTCGATGACGTCGAGCAGCAGCTGCTCGCGATTCTGCCGGTGAAGCTGAAGTCGATCGAGAGCCCGGTGGGCGCGATCGTGCGTGCGCCGGGCAACCTGCCGCCCGCCGCGAGCGCGCTGCTCGAGTGTCTGCGCATCGCGGCACGCGACGTGCCGACTCCGCGCCTTTAGGGAAGCGCGCCCCGGTCGGCGCGCTCCCTGCGGAAGAGCCGCCGCACGAGTCGTACCGCCAGCCAGCAGAACAGCGCCACCAGCGCGACCGCCGCCACCGGCGCAACCAGCGCAAGGAGCGAGACGATGAGCGCACCGCCGAGCTCTGCGGTTGCGAGCGCGTGGTTGCCAAGTCCCCCGGTCATGACGGTCGACTTGGCCCGCAGCAGCGACGTCAGGCCCTGGGTGAGACCTGCGGCACCACCGCCGGCGATCACGGCGGTCGTCCACTTCACGAGCGGCGGCAGGTCGGTCATGACCGCCGCAGACACCACCGTGCCCGCAATGAGCGCCGCGGGACCCGCGAGGGCATCGAGCATGTTGTCTACGCCGGGGATGTAGTAGGCGAGAATCTCGAGCACCGCGGCGACGCTCAGCATGACGAGGGCGGCCGGGGTACCCAGCCAGGCGAAACCGCTGCTGAGCGTGAGGTGCCCGCTCAACGCCGCGACGCTCACCACCAGCAGCGGCAGGAAGACGCGAAAGCCGACCGCCGCGGCAAGCCCCACACCGAGGGCGATGGAGAGGGCGAGATCAGCGCCTGCCATGTGCGGCACGGACATCACGGCGGTTACGATAGAGGCCACCGTCGGCGCTGTCGAGCGACTCCCCCCCGCGCAGCACCCGCCGGTACCGCGACCGCTATACTTCTCGCACGACTTCTCGCGCGCGGGTCTCATGCTGGCGCTGGTCAGAGAAATAAGCCCCGACCTCGTACGCTGCGAGCTCACCTTTCTCGAGCGCGCAGCGATCGACGTCGCCCGTGCGCGCGATCAGCACCACGCCTACGTCGCGACCCTGAGCGCACTCGGCTGCAGCCTCGAGTGGCTGCCGCCGCTTCCGCAGCACCCCGACGGGGTGTTCGTCGAGGACGCGGCGGTGGTGTTACCGGAGGTCGCGGTGGTGACGCGGCCCGGTGCCGCCTCGCGTCGCGGCGAGACCGCGAGCGTCGCAGCGGCGCTCGAGCGCTACCGGCCGCTGACACGCATCACCGAGCCCGGCTGTCTCGAGGGGGGCGATGTGCTGCGTATCGGCCGCACGCTCTATGTCGGAGCTTCGGGCCGCACCAATGCCGAGGGCATCGGCCAGCTCGGCATGGCACTCGCCGCGTACGGCTACCGTGTAGAGGCGCTGTCGATGCGCGGCTGCCTGCACCTGAAGAGCGCCTGCAGCTTCATTCCACCGGATCTGCTGCTCGTCAACCCCGCCTGGGTGGACGCCGGCCGCTTGGCCGCGGCGCGAGTGATTGCGGTTGCCGAGAGTGAGCCCTATGCGGCCAACACGCTCACGGTCGGTGCCACGACGCTCGTGAGTGCCGCGTATCCGCGCACGGCCGAGCGCCTCGTGGCGGCCGGCGTCGCGGTGCGCGTCGTCGATGCGAGCGAGCTGCACAAGGCGGAGAGTGCGCTCACCTGCATGAGCCTGCTGCTCGCGCCCGCTGCGGCGC
>DATIZW010000105.1:0-3722 GCA_035516875.1 Steroidobacteraceae bacterium | reverse complement strand
GAGCTCCTGGCGCAACAGGCGGCGGAGGCGCAGATCGCGGCCACACTGCCCCCGCTGCGCAAGCAGCTGGGTCAGACCCGCGATGCGCTCACTGCGTTGCTCGGGCGGCTGCCCGCGCAGGAGCCTGCCGAGACCTTCAGGTTCGAGGATCTGACTTTGCCCGCGACACTCCCGGTGAGCCTGCCTTCAAAGCTCGTCGAGCAGCGTCCCGATGTGAGGCAGGCCGAGGAGAACCTGCACGCCGCCTCGGCGCAGGCGGGCGTGGCGCTCGCCAACATGCTGCCCCAGTTCGTGATCACGGCGGACACCGGCTCGACGGCGCTCGAGATTGGCCACCTGCTCGGCCCGTACACCGGCTTCTGGGATCTCGGCGCCTCGCTCACGCAGACGCTGTTCGATGCCGGGGCACTCATCTACCGGCACCGCGCCGCGGATGACGCGCTCGATCAGGCCGCGGCGCAGTATCGCGCCACGGTCATCCTCGCGTGCCAGAACGTCGCCGATACCTTGCGGGCGCTGCAGGCCGATGCCGACGCGCTCCAGGCAAACGCAGAGGCGGATCGGGCCGCGAAGGCGTCATTCGACCTCGCTCGGGAGCAGTACCGGATCGGCACGGTGAGCCTGGTCGCGCTGCTCAATTCCGAGCAGACCTACCGACAGAGCGAAATCGCGCTCGTCCAGGCTGAGGCCAATCGCTACGCCGACACGGCCGGCCTGTTCCAGGCGCTCGGCGGCGGCTGGTGGAACCTTCCCGAGGCAACCTTCAAATGAACAACCTGGTGTTACGCGAGAACCGTGACGGCGCGGCGATCCTGACGCTCAACCGCCCGGAGAAGCTCAACGCGCTCTCCAAGGACCTGATCGAGACCCTCGAGGAGCACGTCGATCACATCGCCCGC
Organism: Steroidobacteraceae bacterium; assembly: GCA_035516875.1. Taxonomy (GTDB): domain Bacteria; phylum Pseudomonadota; class Gammaproteobacteria; order Steroidobacterales; family Steroidobacteraceae; genus 13-2-20CM-66-19. The sequence continues at coordinate 2,823 of DATIZW010000105.1, read as the reverse complement.
GAGACCAAGACGGTCGGGCTCGTGATCCTGCGCGGGGCCGGAGGTAACTTCTCCGCCGGCCACGACATGACGGAAGTGCTGCAGCAGGTCAAGGCACACGCCAAGCCGCACCACTACGTCGAGGTCATCGACAAGGTCGCGAACCTTCCCCAGCCCGTCATCTCCGCCGTGCAGGGACACTGCTCGACCGGTGCGCTGGAACTGGCACTCGCCGCCGATCTCATCATCGCCTCGGCCTCTGCGTGCTTCACGGATGCCTACGCGCGATGGGGGCTGACGCCGATCTGGGGTCTCAGCCTGCGCCTGCCCCACCGCATCGGGACGTCGAAGGCGAGCGAGATGATGTACACCTGTCGCACCTACTCCGGCGCCGAAGCACACGACATGCACCTCGCGAACTTCTGCTTCGCGGACGGTGAATTCGAGGCCGGGCTGGCCGGGATCGCGAAGGACATCCTCGCCAACTCCTGGTACTCGAACCAGGTGGACAAGCGTGCGCTGAGCGAGAGCAACGGGCTGACGCTGCACGATGCGCACGCCCTCAGCCTCTTCAAGAACGAGGGACTGGCGCCCGATGCGGCGCAGCGCGTGATGCGCTTCTTCAAGGGACACAAGCCTCGCCCCTGAACGGGGGCGAGTGCCACTCACTGCCCGCGTTGCAGCGACCTGACACGAGGCCCGGCCCCGTGCCGGGCACGATATTTCACGCGGCAACCCCTGCGCCGGTGTCGCGCGCTGCGCGGCTGCGCAGCACGTCGGCCAGGCATTGGGCGAGATCGGCAGCGGCGAGCGGCTTGGTGAGGAGTGCTTGCGCGCCAGCCGCCTGCGCCGCGGCCAGGAGATCCGGCCCTCCGTAGCCCGAGATCAGGATTGCCGGGAGGTCGGGACGTAGCCTTCGCAGCTCCGCAAGCAGCTCCGACCCCGACATCTCCGGCATGATGGCGTCGGTCATCACCGCGTCGAAGCGCTCGGGCGCCTGGCGGAACACCCGCAACGCCTGCGGCGCACCGACGCAACCGACCGGTTCGTAGCCGAGCGATGCCAGCACTTCCTCCGCGAGCCGCACCAGGCTCTCCTCGTCGTCGACCAGGAGAATCGTCTCCCCATTCCCGGACGGCGCGGCGAGCGGGGCCGGCTCCGGCTCCCGTGCCGGTTCCGCCTCGGTGAGCGGCAGATAGACGCTGAACGTGCTACCGCCGCCCGGGCGACTGTCGACCTCGAGCGCCGCGCCGTGATCGAGCGCAATGCCGTGCACCAGCGACAGGCCGAGTCCGGTACCGGCGCCGACCGGTTTGGTCGTGAAGAACGGATCGAAGATGCGCTCGACCTGCGCAGCGCTCATGCCGGGTCCGGTGTCGATGATGTCGACGCGCGCGTAGTGCCCGGCCCGCAATCGCCCGACGGTGCAGTCGCGCGCTTCCCTCACCTCGAGCGGCGCGGCGCGCACCACCACCCGGCCGCCACCGGCAACGGCCTGTACGGCGTTGGTGACGAGATTGGCCAGCATCTGATGCAGCTGCGCCGCGTCACCCGCAACGACGAGCGGCACGGCCGTGACCTCCACTTCGACCGTCACCTCCGGCGGCAGCGCGGCGCAGGTGAGGTTGTGCACCTCGGCGATGATTCGCTGCAGCGACAGCGCCCGTGCGCTGCCGACACCGGGACGGCTGAACGCCAGGATGCGCGAGACGAGATCCCGCGCGCGGTTGGCGGCCACCACGATGCTGTCGATGTAGCGCCGCTGCGCGCTGCCCGGCGTGCTGTTCTGCGCGGCCAGCTCGCCGTAGCCGAGCACCGCGCCGAGCACATTGTTGAAGTCGTGGGCGATGCCCCCGGCAAGTGTCCCGAGCGCTTCGAGCTTCTGTGATTGATGCAGCTGCGCGGTGATGCGCTCATGGCGCTCGAGCTGGCGGAGAAAGGCGATCAGCAGTATCGCCGCCAGGGCCGTGATCACGAAGGTGCGCGCCGCGTTGCTCCAGGCCTTGGCGCGCCAGGCGCCGAGGATGTCGTGCTCGCTGCGCGCCACCGCGACGACGGCCGGGTACCCCGGCACGCGACGCAGGCTGACGAGCGTAGGTCCGAGTTGCGGGTGCGTCGTCCGGGTGTGCAGCGCCTCGGCCGTGCCGAGCGTGTGCAACGCGAGCAGAAAGGGCGACGGCCCCACCGCAATCTCGGCATGCTCCCGACTCACCAGCGTCATGCCGTCGGCCCGCAGCAGCTCGATGGTGCTGCCGCTGCCGAGGTCGAGCGCACGATAGAGGCGGCGCATGTAGGGGATCTCCACTGCCGCGCCGACGATGCCGCGGAAGCCGTTACCGGGAAGGCGGCGGCTCAGAACGAAGGTCGGATCGCCGTTTACTCGGCTGATGAACGGCTCGCTGACGAACAGCCCGAGATCGGGCCGGTCGCGCTGAGCGATGTAGTAGGAGCGGTCGCTCAAATCGCTCATGGCGCTGCCCGCGGGGGCCGAGCTCAGGTGCAAGCCGCGCGCGGCATCGAAGAGGAAGAGGTTCCGTACCTGCGGCACGCCGCTCATGTGGCGGCGGAGCAGATCCGGCACCGCCTCGCGTGCCCCGGCGGTGGCGAGCGTATCCGGATCGAGCAGCGCCGCCTGCTCGAGAATGAGGTCGGTGGCCTGCAGGGCACGCGCCGCCTGCTCGGCGAGCGCTCCGGCGACGTTGTCGTGCTGGCGCTCGGCCATGGCGAGCGTCGCCGCGCGATCGCGCACCGTGTCGAACAGCGTCGACAGCCACACCGCCGCGCACACCGCCGCGACGATGAGCACCAGGCGCAGCCGCAGCGCGCGCCCGCGCGCACCCTCGC
>DATIZW010000104.1:0-3486 GCA_035516875.1 Steroidobacteraceae bacterium | reverse complement strand
GAAAGACCAGCAGGATTGCCGTAACCCACAGCGGACATCCGGCGAGAAAGAGCGACATGTAAGTTCCCTGAGCGTTGCACGCAGCCGCAACTCTATTTCCGACCCGCGGATCCGGCAAACGCGAGCCGATCTGCAGCCGATGCCCCGGCGGACGCGCTCGCACAGCGGCCTGCCCGCATCGGTGCGCGGTGCCGGTTCCAACAGCGTGCGGCGCGCGCGAGTCCCCAACGCCGGGGAATTGCGGGGCGCGCTGCGTTGCGTCACACTTGCCCGACCCATAAGAAGAGCGCCGGCGCGCGGCGCAGTTCTGGCACGGCGTCGCCGGAAATGCGCGCGCGGGTAGGGCGTTGAATTTCCGCAGAATTTGACCGGGAGGGGCTTCTTCTTGCAATACGTTCGCCGCACCGCGGGGCGCGCGTGTCCCGTGTCAGCTTTGCGGCAGGTACCGGCTGCGCATGGCTAACGGATCGGCCGCCACGCTGCCGGCGACCACGCTCGACGACGACGCGTGGGATGACCTGCTCAGCTTCATCGAGGAACGCCGCGTCATTCCCATCGTCGGACCCGAGCTGCTGCTGGTCGCGACCGACAAGGGTCCGCGGCTGCTCTACGACTGGGCGGCGGAGAAGCTTGCTGCGCGGCTCAACGTCCGCACGGCGGATCTGCCGCACCCCTATACGCTCAACGACGTGGTGTGCGTGTTTCTCGCCGGCCGCGGCCGCCGCGAAGAGGCATACGTACGGCTGCGCAGCATCATCAAGGATGCGAACTTCGAGCCGCCGGCGGCACTGCGGCGGCTGGCGGCGATCAGCGACTTCGACCTGTTCGTCACCACCACCTGCGATGCGCTGCTCGAGAACGCGATCAACCTGGAGCGCTTCGCGGCAGCGCCAACGACCGAGGTACTGTCTTACTCGCCGAACCGCGTCGCCGACCTGGCGGTGGAGCGCGACCGCCTGCCGCGCCCCGTGGTCTATCATCTGTTCGGCAAGCTCTCGGCCTCTCCCACCTACGTCATTTCGGACGAGGATCTGCTCGAGTTCATCTGCGCTTTGCAGAGCGAGCACCTGGTGCCGGAGAAGCTCTTCTACGAGCTCGAGCACAACCATCTGCTGTTCATCGGCAGCAACTTCACCAACTGGCTGGCGCGGTTGTTCCTGCGCATGGCCAAGCGACAGCGCCTGTCCGATCCCCGCGACGTCGGCGAGATCCTGGCTGACGATCACACCAGCCACGACGATCGCCTCGTAGCCTTTCTGCAGCAGGTGAGCGTGCGTACGCGCATTTACATGGGCGCGGAGCGCTTCGTCGATGAGTTGCATGCTCGCTGGCTGGCGCGGCGCAAGCCTGCGGCGCGGGCCGCGAGCGAGGCGCCGGCACGCTTCCTGCCGCCGGCGCGCGAGATGCCGGACAACGCGGTGTTCATCAGCTACGCGCGCGAGGATCTGCCCGCCGTGCAGCAGCTCAAGGCGGGACTGGAAGCGGGCGGCATCACGACCTGGTTCGACATCGACCGCCTGGAGGTGGGCGACGACTACGATCACAAGATTCAGCGCAACATCGCCCGCTGCTCGTATTTCATCCCGGTGGTGTCGGCCACCACGCAACGGCGCCACGAGGGGTACTTCCGGCGTGAATGGAGCTATGCCATCGACCGCGCCCGCAACATGGCCGATGGCGCGCTGTTCATCCTGCCGGTGAGCATCGACGCCACGACGATCGCCGAGGCACTGGTACCCGACAAGTTCAAGGCGCTGCATTTCACGCAGCTTCCCGGCGGGCAGGTGTCCGCTGACTTCGCCGGCCGCCTGGCGGACTTCATGCGGGCGCGCAGCCGATGAATGACGCGACTGCGCCGACGCGCGCCGACGCTGCGGCGCTCGAGACCTCGCCCACGGTCGATGCGAGCAATCCGTGGCTCGGGCTCGCCTCGTTCACCGAGGAAACGCGCGCATACTTCTTCGGGCGCGACGAGGAGATTGCCGAGCTCGCGCGCCGCGTGCAGCGCAAGCTCCTCACGCTGCTCTTCGGCCAGTCGGGGCTCGGCAAGACCTCGATTCTGCGCGCGGGCCTCGTGCCGCGGCTGCGTGCGCAGGGCTACTGCCCGATCTACGTGCGCATTGCCTATGGGCGCGATGCCCCGGAGCCCGCCGAGCAGATCAAGCAGGCGATCATGGAGAGCGCACGGCGCTCGGGACACTGGACGCAGGCGGGGGTCGCGGCCCCGGGCGAGTCGCTGTGGGAATTCCTCCACCACCGCGACGACGTGCTGCGTGAGGCGTCGGGCGCAACGCTGATTCCACTGCTGATCTTCGATCAGTTCGAGGAGATCTTCACCCTGGCGCAGAGCGATGAGTTCGGCCGCGCACGTGCCGCACGCTTCATCGCCGAACTCGCGGATCTGGTCGAGAACCGTCCGCCCAAGGCGTTCGAGGCCAGGCTCGAGGAGGACGAGTCCGCGGCCGACCGCTTTGATTTCGCGCGCAGCGACTATCGCGTGCTCATCGCGCTGCGCGAGGACTACCTCGCGCCGCTCGAGAGTCTGAAGAAGGACATCCCCAGCATCTCGCAGAACCGCCTGCGGCTTGCGCCGATGAACGGCCTGCAGGCGCTCGCGGCGGTCCTCAAGCCGGGCGCGGGGCTGGTCTCTGAGGAAGTGGCGGCCGCAATCGTACGCTTCGTCGCCGGCGGGGCGGAACTCGCCAACGCGGTGGTGGAGCCGTCGCTCCTCAGCCTGATCTGCCGCGAGCTGAACGACGCGCGCCTCGCGCAGGGGCGCAGCGAGATCTCGCTCGACCTGCTGGCAGGCTCCCACGCCACCATTCTCAGCAATTTCTACGAGCGCGCACTCCTCGACCAGCCGCCTGCCGTGCGCCGCATCGTCGAGGACGACCTGCTCACCGAATCCGGGTTCCGCGAGAACGTCGCCGAGGAGCGCCTGGTCAGCCGCTTTACCGAGGCCGGTGCCGCGCCCAACACTCTCGCGACCCTGGTCAACCGCCGTCTGCTGCGCATCGAGGAACGACTCGATGTGCGGCGCGTCGAGCTGACGCACGACGTGCTGTGCCCCGTCGTCAAGAACAGCCGCGATCAGCGGCACGAGCGCGAGGCGCGCGAGGCAACCGAGCGGCTGCTCGCCGCGCAGCGCGAGCGCGAGCTCGCAGCGCACCGTGCGCTGGTGCGTGCGCGGCAGATTGCCACCGCATGTACGTTGCTCGCACTGCTGGCGCTCGGCGCGGCCGTGCTTGCCTACTTCAGCAGCCAGCGCGCACACCGCGCGGAGCGCCAGGCCCAGGAGACCCGCGCCCAGGCCGACCGCGCGCGTGGGCAGGCCGAGCAGCTGCTCGGCTATCTCGCCGTTGACTTCGCACGCGAGCTCGAGAGCTTCGGCCGCCTCAACGTGCTGGCGGAATTCTCCAAGCGCCAGATCGACTATTTCCACGGCCTGCCCGCGGCGTTGCGCGGCACCGAGACGGTGCGTAACGG
>DATIZW010000103.1:0-6708 GCA_035516875.1 Steroidobacteraceae bacterium | reverse complement strand
CCGACGGCGATCAAGGACGCGAAGCGGCGCTACAAGGCGGGGGTCATCAAGTACCGCCAGATGGGCTACTGGGACCCGGACTACAAGCCCAAGCCCACCGACACGGTGTGCCTGTTCCGCATCACGCCCCAGGACGGGGTCGATCCGATCGAGGCCGCCGCCGCGGTTGCCGGAGAGTCGAGCACGGCCACCTGGACGGTGGTGTGGACCGACCGGCTCACCGCCTGCGACAGCTACCGCGCCAAGGCCTTCAAGGTCGAGCCGGTCCCGAACACTCCCGGGCAGGTCTTCGCCTGGATCGCGTATGACATCGTGCTGTTCGAGGAGGGCTCGATCGCGAACATGACCGCGAGCCTCATCGGCAACGTCTTCGGCTTCAAGCCGCTGAAGGCGCTGCGGCTCGAGGACATCCAGATCCCGGTCGCGTACGTGAAGACTTTCGCCGGTCCCCCGACCGGGCTCATCGTCGAGCGCGAGCGGCTCGACAAGTTCGGCCGGCCGCTGCTCGGGGCCACCACCAAGCCCAAGCTCGGGCTCTCGGGGCGCAACTACGGGCGCGTCATCTACGAGGGCCTGAAGGGCGGCCTCGATTTCATGAAGGACGACGAGAACATCAACTCGCAGCCCTTCATGCACTGGCGCGACCGCTTCCTGTACGTCATGGACGCGGTCAACAAGGCGAGCGCGGCCACCGGCGAGATCAAGGGCTCCTACCTCAACGTCACCGCCGGGACCATGGAGGGCATGTACGAGCGCGCCGAGTTCGCCCGCGATCTCGGCTCGGTCGTCATCATGATCGACCTGGTCGTCGGCTGGACCGCGATCCAGAGCATGTCGCACTGGGCGCGGCGCAACGACATGATCCTGCACATGCACCGTGCCGGCCATGGCACCTACACCCGCCAGAAGACCCACGGCATCAGCTTCCGCGTCATCGCCAAGTGGCTGCGCCTCGCCGGCGTCGACCACCTGCATGCCGGCACCGCGGTCGGCAAGCTCGAGGGCGATCCGCTCACCGTGCAGGGCTACTACAGCGTCTGCCGCGACAGCTACACGCGGCAGGATCTGCCCCGCGGCATCTTCTTCGACCAGGACTGGTGCGACATCCGCAAGGTGATGCCGGTCGCCTCCGGCGGGATTCACGCCGGGCAGATGCACCAGCTGCTGGACCTGTTCGGCGACGACGTGGTGCTGCAGTTCGGTGGCGGAACCATCGGCCACCCGGCGGGTATCCAGGCGGGCGCCGTCGCCAACCGCGTGGCGCTCGAGGCGATGGTGAAGGCGCGCAACGAGGGCCGCGACATCCGCGCCGAGGGGCCGGAAATCCTGCGCAGCGCAGCGCGCTTCTGCGGCCCGCTGCAGCAGGCACTCGATACCTGGGGCGAGGTGAGCTTCAACTACACCCCGACGGACGCCTCCGACTTCACCCCGACGGCGGCAGTCGCGCACTGATAGAGAGCGCCGGAGAACACCTCATGATGACCAACCCCACGGGCAGGATCACGCAAGGGCAGTTCAGCTTCCTCCCCGAGCTCTCCGATACGGAGATCTCGCTGCAGATCGAATACGGACTGCGGCGCGGCTATGCCTGGAGCGTCGAGTACACCGACGATCCGCATCCGCGCAACACGTACTGGGAAATGTTCGGCATGCCCATGTTCGACCTGCGCGACGCCGCCGGCGTGCTGCTCGAGGTGCAGAACTGCCGTAGAACCTTCCCGCAGCACTACATACGCCTGGTGGCCTTCGATTCGACACGCGGCGTGGAAAGCATCGTCATGAGCTTCATCGTCAATCGTCCCGCGCGCGAGCCGGGATTCGGGCTCATCCGCCAGGAAGGGCCGGGCCGCACGGTGCGTTACACGGTACACGGCTACGGCGCAGACCGACCCGAAGGCGAGCGGGGCGGTGCTTGACGATGGGTACGCCGCTCTACTCGATTCCCGGCAGCACCCCGTCGCACTCCGGTGTAGCGAGCGTGGCGGGTGCCGCGAGCGACGCGGGCTCGGCGGCGACGCAGGCACATGATGCCCACACCGTGCGCGAGGTGCTCGCCGAGAGCCAGGCCGACGAGGTGATCGAGGAGATTGAGGCGGACCTCGTCGGACTTGCCCCGATCAAGGCGCGCATTCGCGACATCGCCGCGCTCCTCGTGATCGACAAGCTGCGCATGAACCTGGGACTACAGGCGCGCCCGCCCAGCCTGCACATGAGCTTCACCGGCAACCCCGGTACGGGCAAGACCACGGTGGCGCTGCGCATGGCGCAGATCCTTCATCGCCTCGGCTATGTGCGCAAGGGCCACCTGGTGGCGGTGACGCGCGATGACCTGGTCGGGCAGTACATCGGCCACACCGCACCTAAGACCAAGGAGGTGCTGAAGCGCGCGATGGGCGGCGTGCTGTTCATCGACGAGGCGTACTACCTTTATCGGCCGGAGAACGAGCGCGACTACGGGCAGGAGGCCATCGAGATACTGCTGCAGGTCATGGAGAACCAGCGCGATGACCTGGTGGTGATACTGGCGGGCTACAAGGAGCGCATGGAGGCGTTCTTCCGCTCCAATCCCGGCATGAGCTCGCGCATCGCGCACCATCTCGACTTTCCCGACTACACGGCCGCCGATCTGCTGCGCATCGCCGAGCGGCTGCTCGGGCAGGAGAACTACCGCTTCGCCGCCGAGGCGCGCGCGGCGTTCGAGGAGTATCTGGCGCTGCGTATCCGCCAGCCGCACTTCGCCAACGCCCGCAGCGTGCGCAACGCACTCGACCGCGCGCGGCTGCGCCAGGCGAGTCGCCTGTTCGCCGATCGCGAGCGGCGCTTCACGGCCGAGGAGCTGACGACCATCGCCGCGGCCGACATCCGCGCGAGCCGGGTATTCCAGGCCGCTGCATCAGCCACAGCCCCATAACCACATAACCTCAGGAGTCGCGACGATGCATCTCGGGCGCACCACGCTCTCAAAGTTCCTCATCCAGCAGCTCACCGGTATCCCCGGCGCCAGCGACCTCGGCGCGCTACTGGTCGACGTCGCCGCGGCGGTGAAGGCCATCTCGGCGATGACGGCGAAGGGGGCGCTCGGCGGCTATCTCGGCGAGCACGGCGGCAAGAACGTGCAGGACGAGGCTCAGCAGAAACTCGACGTGCTCGCGCATGAGGTGATGATTCGCAGTTGCGAATGGGGCGGGCTGCTCGCGGGCATGGTCTCGGAGGAGCTGGAGCATCCCTATGCGATTCCCGGGGAATACGCGCGCGGGCCTTACCTGCTGGTATTCGACCCGCTCGATGGCTCCTCCAACACCGACGTGAACGTTTCCGTCGGCACGATCTTCTCGGTGCTGCGCCACGAGGGCGCAGCCCCGCCCGGCGCCGGCGATTATCTGCAGCCCGGCCTGCGCCAGGTGGCCGCGGGCTACGCGATCTACGGGCCGGCCACCATGATGGTGATCAGCGTGGGCAAGGGCACGCATGGCTTCACGCTCGATCGGGAGATCGGCAATTTCATCCTGACGCATCCGGACCTGCGGATTCCGCCCGACACCAGCGAGTTCGCCATCAACACCAGCAACGCGCGCTTCTGGGAGCCACCGGTGCAGCGCTACGTGAGCGAGTGCCAGGCGGGCAAGAGCGGCATTCGCAGCCGCGATTTCAACATGCGCTGGATCGCCTCGCTGGTCGCGGAAGTGCACCGCATCCTCATGCGCGGCGGCGTGTTCATGTATCCCAAGGACACCCGCGAGCGCAGCCGGCCCGGGCGGCTGCGCCTGCTCTACGAAGCCAACCCGATAAGCCTGCTGGTCGAGCAGGCTGGCGGGCGCTCGACGACCGGCAGTCAACGGGTCATGGAGGTGACGCCGGAGACGCTGCACCAGCGCGTGCCGCTCATCATGGGCTCGCACAACGAGGTCGAGCGCATCGAGCGCTACCACGCCGAGTATCTGAGTGGTACGGACCGGCCGTACACCTCACCGCTCTTCAACGAGCGCTCGCTGTTTCGCCCGGACGCCCGCATTTGAGCAGCACCCCATGTCGCTCAAGCATCCGATAATCGCCGTCACCGGTTCGTCCGGCGCCGGTACCACCACGGTCATGAAGAGCTTCGCGCACATCTTCCGTCGCGAAGGCATCAAGGCGCAGGTGATCGAGGGCGACTCGTTTCATCGCTATAACCGCGTCGATATGCGCGAGCGTGTGCAGGCCGCCGATCGCGGCGCGGGTGCCCCGGTAAGCCACTTCGGACCGGAAGCGAACCTGCTCGCGGAGCTGGCCGACACCTTTGCCGAGTACGGCGCGAGCGGGCGCGGGCGGGTGCGCCGCTACGTGCACGACGCGGCCGAGGCGAAGGAGCTCGGCCGCGAGCCCGGCACCTTCACCGACTGGCAGCCGATGATCCCCGACAGCGACCTGCTCTTCTACGAGGGGCTGCACGGTGCCTACGTGGGCGAGGGCGTGAACGTCGCCCGTCACGTCGACCTGCTGGTCGGTGTCGTGCCGATCGTCAACCTCGAGTGGATTCAGAAACTGCACCGCGACCGCACCGACCGCGGCTACACCCAGGATGCGGTGGTGGACACCATCCTGCGGCGCATGCCCGACTACGTGAATCACATCTGCCCGCAGTTCAGCCGCACCCATGTCAACTTCCAGCGCGTGCCGACCGTCGACACCAGCAATCCCTTCATCGCCATGGACGTACCGAGCGCCGAGGAGTCGATGGTGGTGATCCGCTTCGCCAACCCCAAGGGCATCGACTTTCCGTACCTGATATCGATGCTGCACCACTCGTGGATGAGCCGGCCGAACAATATCGTGGTGCCGGGCGGGCAGATGGGACTGGCGATGCAGTTCATCTTCACGCCGATGATCCTGCGTCTGATCGATCTCAAGCGACGCGCGTGAGGAAAGGGAGCTGCACATGAACGCCGAACTTCAGCCGCAGTTGCCGGCACGGCACGAGCTGTGCGACACGCTGCGCTTCCTCGCCATCGACGCCGTGGAGGCCGCCAATAGCGGGCATCCCGGCATGCCGATGGGCATGGCGGAGATCGCCGAGGCGCTGTGGCGGGGGCACCTCAAGCACAATCCTGCCGACCCTGCCTGGCCCGACCGCGACCGCTTCGTGCTCTCCAACGGGCACGGGTCGATGCTGCTCTACGCGCTGCTGCACCTGACGGGCTACGCGTTGCCCCTCGAGGAGCTGCGGCGCTTTCGCCAGCTCGGCAGCCGCACACCCGGGCACCCTGAGGTCGGGGTGACGCCGGGGGTGGAGACCACTACCGGGCCCCTCGGGCAGGGTCTCGCCAACGCCGTAGGCATGGCGCTCGCCGAGGCGCTGCTGGCGGCGGAGTTCAACCGCCCCGGCCATACGATCGTCGATCATCACACCTGGGTGTTCGTCGGCGACGGCTGTCTCATGGAGGGGATCAGCCACGAAGCCTGCTCGCTCGCGGGTACGCTCGGACTCGCCAAGCTGGTGGCGATCTACGACGACAACGGCATCAGCATCGACGGGCGCGTCGAGCACTGGTTCGCCGACGACACCCCGCGACGCTTCGAGGCGTACGGCTGGCGCGTCATTCGCGACGTCGACGGTCATGACTCGCGCGCCGTCGAGGCGGCACTCGCAGCGGCGCGCCAAGCGTGCGGACGGCCGACGCTGGTGTGCTGCAAGACCATTATCGGCCGTGGCAGCCCCGGCAAAGCAGGCACGCACGACGTGCACGGCGCCGCGCTCGGGGCGGCGGAAGTGGCGGCGACACGGGCGCGCCTCGGCTGGACGGCGGCGCCCTTCGAGATCCCCGCCGAGATCCGCGCCGCCTGGAATGCCCGCGCCGCCGGCGCACAGCGACAGCGTGAGTGGGAGCGCCGCCTGGCCGCCTACGCTGCGGTGTATCCCGAGCTCGCTGCCGAGTTCGAGCGGCGGGTAATCCGGCGCGCGCTGCCGGTGCACTGGGAGGAGGCATGCCGTCGGCTGCTCGCGGCCACCGTGGCGCGCGGTGTCGCGCTCGCGACGCGCAAGGCCTCGCAGAACGCAATCGAGGCGCTGCTGCCGCTGCTGCCGGAGCTGCTCGGCGGCTCGGCCGACCTCACCGGGTCGAACCTCACCGCCGCCAAGACCAGCGTCGCCGTCCGCCGCGGGATCCGCGGCAACCACATCAACTACGGCGTGCGTGAGTTCGGCATGAGCGCGCTGATGAACGGCATCGCGCTGCACGGCGGCCACATACCCTACGGCGGCACCTTCCTCGCCTTCTCCGACTACAGCCGCAACGCCATCCGCATGTCGGCGCTCATGGGGCAGCGGGTCATCTACGTGTTCACGCACGACAGCATCGGTCTCGGCGAGGACGGTCCGACGCATCAGCCGGTGGAGCACGCGAGCAGCCTGCGCCTGATTCCCAACAATTCCGTATGGCGCCCGTGTGACGCCGTCGAGACGCTGATCGCCTGGCAGGCCGCGATCGAGCGGTGCGACGGTCCGAGCTGCCTGCTGCTGTCACGCCAGAGCCTGCCGCACTTCATGCGCAATGAGCTGCAGCTCAGCGGCATCCGTCGCGGCGGCTACGTTCTCGCCGAGAATCCCGCGGCGGCGATCACGCTGCTCGCCACCGGCTCGGAAGTGGCGCTCGCCATGCGCGCGCGCGAGCTGCTCGCCATGGAAGGCATCCTCGCGCGTGTGGTCTCCATGCCCAATTGCCGCGAGTTCGA
>DATIZW010000102.1:0-6302 GCA_035516875.1 Steroidobacteraceae bacterium | reverse complement strand
CGGGGCGGCGAAGGCGAACTTCGGCCTGCGCTCGACGTCGTACACGCCCCAGTAGGAACCCACCGCCCCCTCGAGGTACGCCTTCCACGGCTGGTCGAAGGCTTCCATGACGTAGTAGGTGATCTGCTCCTTCTGCGCGCGGTGCAGGAAGCGGCGCAGGAACAACGCCTCGTTGGCTTCCGAGGCGACGGCGGATTCGCGGGTGCGCCCGCGGCTCGGCCAGCCGATCTCCGCGATCACGATGGGCTTGTGCGGGACGGCCCGCTGCAGGCGCTTGTACTGCGAGAGCGAGTAGTCGACCGCGCGCTCCACCGGCACGCCTTCCCAGTACGGCAGCAGATGCACACCGATGAAATCGACGTGCTGCGCGAGCTCGGGGTAAGCGAGCCAGGTGTGCCAGGTCTCGGCCGTGCCCACCGGCGCGCCGATCGCCTCGCGCGCGCGATCGAGATACTTCTCGAGCTCCTCGAGCGGCAGGTCGCCGCGCAGCAGCACTTCGTTGCCGACCAGCACACGCACCACGTTCTGGTGGGAGTCGGCCAGGTCGATCGCAGTCTTCAGCTGCTCCTCGTTCTTGTCACGGTGACTGTCGAGCCAGGCACCGAGCGCCACGTTGAGGCCGTGCTTCTCGGCGAGCTCGGGTATGTCGCCGAGCGTCGCGCCGACGCTGTAGGTACGTACGGCGTTGACCTTGCCCTCGAGCAGCGCCAGGTCCGAGTCGATCTCCGCGTCGGTCGGCATCTCGAGATGGGTGGGATCCTCGTTGGCGCGAAACGGCGAGAAATCAAACCCCTGGATGCGCGTCGGCCACGGCGGCTCGCTCGTCGGGCGATTGAGCCAGGCCCACGCCGCAAAGGTGAGCGTGGCGAACACCGCAGCGATCAGCACGCTCGGCAGCATCTTCATGCGTGCGGCTCGCCTACCAGCTACCGGTGTTGGGCATCGATTTCCACGGCTCCTGCGGCGCGAGCGCGGCACCCTTTTGCAGCAGCTCGATGGAGATGTTGTCCGGTGAGCGCACGAACGCCATGTGCCCGTCGCGCGGCGGCCGCAGAATGGTGACGCCATGATCCCTGAGCCGCTGGCAGGTGGCGTAGATGTCGTCGACCGCGTAGGCGAGATGGCCGAAGTTGCGCCCGCCGCCGTATTCCTCGGGATCCCAGTTGTGGGTGAGCTCGACTTGCGCGCTCTCGTCCCCCGGGGCCGCCAGGAACACCAGCGTGAAGCGCCCCTGCGGATAGTCGCGGCGCGACAGCTCGATGAGCCCGAGCGCGTCGCGATAGAAGTTCAGCGAGGCGTCGATATCGGTGACGCGGACCATGGTGTGCAGATACTTCATCGTGCTCCTCGCGCACGCAGTTGGTTGCGGAAGGCCTCGACCGACCTTCTCCGTGTCAGAACATCTCCGAGGGCCCCGGCGTCTTGATGTCCACCTTGCGACGCGAGGGTATGAAGTCTCCCGTGATCATCTCGTCGTAGCTCTGTCCGGGACCCACCATCGGGTACACGCCGGCGTCGGGGTCGATCATCACCTCGAGGAACGCGGGGCCCGGGAAGGCGAGGAACTCGGCGACTACGCGCGGCACGTCCTCCTTGCGCTCGAGGCGCACCGCGTAGCGAAAACCGTCGGCCTGCGCGGCGCGGACGAAGTCCTTCTTATGCAGCGAGCGGTCGCTCGCCGACAGCCGTCCCTTGAAGAACAGCTTCTGCCACTGCTTCACCATGCCGTCGCCGAAATTGTTGAGCACTACCACCTTAACCGGCAGGTCATAGGTGGTCGCCGTCTCGAGCTCGCCGATGTTCATGCGGATGCTCGAATCGCCGTCGATGTCGATCACCAGACGCTTCGGCTGGGCAATCTGTGCGCCGATCGCCGCCGGAAGGCCAAAACCCATGGTGCCCATGCTGCCGGAGGTGAGCCACAGACGCGGTTTGGTGAAGTCGCAGTACTGCGCCGCCCACATCTGGTGCTGCCCGACCCCGGTGCTGATGATGGCCTCACCGCGCGTGTGGCGGTTGATCTCCTCGATGACGTAGTAGGGCTGGATCAGCGGGCTGGCGCGGTCGTAGTTCATGGCGTAGGTGCGCTTGAGCGTGACGAGCTCGGCGAGCCACGGCGAGAAATCCGGCGCGACGGCGCTCTGCCACCCGTGGGCCGTGAGCGAGCGCAGCGCCTCGCCGACCAGCCCGACGTGGCTCCACTGCACGCGCTTGACCTTGTTGACCTCGGCGCGGTCGACGTCGAGGTGGGCGATGCGCCGGGCGTTCTTCGCGAATTTGTCCGGCACGCCGGCGACGCGATCGTCGAAGCGTGCACCGACCGCGATGAGGAAGTCGCAGTCGTCCACGGCGTAGTTGGCATAGGCTGCGCCGTGCATGCCGAGCATGCGCATGGAAAGCGCGCTGGTGGTGTCGAGCGCGCCGATCCCCATGAGCGTGGTGACTACCGGAATGCGGAAGGTGGTGGCGAACTCGGTGAGCGCCGCGGCGGCATTGCCGTTGATCACCCCACCGCCCGCATAGATCAGCGGTCGTGCCGACTCGGCGAGCATGGCGAAAAAGCGCGCGGCGGCCTCGCGCCCGAGCACGGATTCCTCGAGCTCGCGCGCACGACGGCGGAAGCCCGGTATGGGCAGCAGCCCCTCGCCGTGAAAGACGCCTTCCCAGTTCTGCACGTCCTTGGGAATGTCGACGACCACGGGCCCCGGACGTCCGGTGCGCGCGATCTCGAACGCGGTGCGCACGGTGCTCTCGAGCTTCTTCGGGTCGGTGACCAGAAAGATGTGCTTGGCCACCGCACCCATCATGGTGGGGACCGGGGCCTCCTGGAACGCGTCCGTGCCGATAGCGGCCGTGGACACTTGGCCGCAAATTACGACAATCGGCACGGAATCAGCCATGCAATCGCGCACCGGTGTAACAGTGTTCGTCGCTCCCGGGCCCGAGGTGACGAGACACACGCCGACGCGGCCGCTGGCGCGTGCGTAGCCCGCGGCCATGAAGCCCGCCCCCTGCTCGTTGGCCGGCACGATGAGGGGGATCTGCGGCGCAGCGGAGCGCGCGCATTGCTCGTTGTAGAGAAAAACGGCGTCGTAGGTCGGCAGGATCGCCCCGCCGCTGTAGCCGAAGATGGCGGTGACGCCTTCGTCGGCGAGCACCTGCATGATCATGCGGGCACCGCTCATGCGCTGGCCTGCCAGGGGGTGCGCGGCCGGGCGTGGCTGGATCACCGTATCGCTCATGGCGGCTCGAGGCAGCTCCGCGACTGTAAGAAAACGCAAACGGAACGATGAGCCTAGCAGCTTGGGTTCATGGTGCAAACTCAAGGGAATCCTTTATTCTCTGGGCAAATCCGCGCCGAGCCGCGCCGCCGCGCGCGGTGCGGTCCGCCGATCGCCGACCCTGGCGCCGACCCCTGGTTACTCCCGCATGCGTCACATCATCGCCATCCTGCTGCAGAACGAAGCCGGCGCGCTCACGCGCGTCGCGGGACTGTTCTCCACCCGCGGCTACAACATCGAGTCCCTGTCGGTGGCCGCGACCGACGACCCCACGGTGTCTCGGCTCACGCTCGTGACCAAGGGCTCGGACCAGGTCATCCAGCAGATCGCCAATCAGCTGAACAAGCTCATCGACGTAGTCAACGTACTCGACATGACACGCGGGGAGCATCTCGAGCGCGAGCTCGTGCTGCTGAAGCTGCGCGTGGACCCTGCCCAGACCGACGCGGTACGCGGCAAGGTGGTGCGCAGCGGCGGCCGCGTGCTCGACCCGGCGACCGACGGATTCATCGTCGAGCTGACCGCGAGCGAGGCGGAGGTCAATGCCTTCGTCGCCGAGCTCGGCCGCAGCGCGGTGCTGCTCGAGGTGGTACGCAGCGGCGCGCTCGGCATCAGCCGCAACGCCCGCCCGCTGCGGGCGCGACCGGCGCCGGCCACGGGCTAGAGCAGCTGCGGCGCGATGGCCGCGCACGCCGTCCGAGTTGTTGACGCCGGGCAGCGCAACCGCATCGAAGAAACGGGGAGGGCTCCATGACTCGTTGGTTCCTGATCGCTGCCCTGTGCACGGGGGCATCCGCACCGCTCGCTGCCGCTGACCAGGCGCCCGAGGGGCGACTGCCGGACACCGTGATGCCGACCCATTATCAGCTGGCGCTGCGGATCGATCCGCGCCAGAGGGAGTTTTCGGGGCAGGCCACGATCTCGGTCGAGATTCGCGCGCCGCTCTCGACGCTCTGGCTCCATGGTCTCGGGCTCAGCGTGAAGACTGCGACGGTGACCTCGGACGGCCACTCGGTGCCTGCAAAGTACGAGGAGATCGATCACGAGACCGGCGTGGCGCGCATCACGACCGCGGCGCCCCTGGCCGCCGGCAAGGCGGTGCTGCACTTCGACTATCGCGGCGCGTTCCAGTCCTCGCCCCAGGGACTCTACCGCACCAAGGTCGGCGACGACTGGTACGCGTTCTCCCAGATGGAAGCGATCGATGCGCGGCGCGTCTTTCCGGGTTTCGACGAGCCGCGCTTCAAAACGCCATTCGACGTATCCATCATCACGAGCGGCGCCGACCTCGCAGTGACCAATACCCCGGAGCTCGAGGCCACGAAGTCAGCAGGGGGTACGCTGCGCAAGTACCAGACGACGAAGCCGTTACCCACCTATCTCGTCGCGTTCGCGGTCGGTCCGCTTCTGGTGGTGCAAGGCCCGCCCGTGCCGCCTAACGCCGTGCGGCACGAGCCGCTGCCGCTGCGCGTCATCGGCACGCGCGGAGATGCGAAGCGCTTTACGTTCGCGCTCCAGCAGTCGCCCGAGCTCATCCGCCGCCTCGAGAACTACTTCGGCATCCCCTTCCCGTATCCCAAGATCGATCTCATCGCCTCGCCGATCCACGAGGGCGCGATGGAGAATGCGGGTGCGATCATCTTCGAAGAGGACCTGCTTTCGTTCACGCAGCCGCTCACCCCGCGCCAGGAGATCAACTTCGGGGTGGTAGCCGCGCACGAGCTCTCGCATCAGTGGTTCGGCGACCTGGTGACGCCGCGGTGGTGGGACGACATCTGGCTGAACGAATCCTTCGCCGAGTGGATGGGCAGCAAGATCGCGGACCAGTGGCGCCCGAAGCTCGGCATCGAGCAGGAGCAGCTCGACGGTACGCTGCAGGCCATGGACACGGATGCGCTGCGCGCCGGGCGTCCGATCCATCAGCCGGTCGAGACCAACCTGCAGATCTCGACGACCTTCGACGATATCACCTACCAGAAGGGTGCGGGCGTCATCGGGATGGTCGAGTCGTACCTCGGCGAGGAGCGCTTCCAGCGCGGCGTGCGGCTGCACCTGAGGCGCCATGCCTACGGCACGGCCACCGCGGCGGAATTCTTCCGCGCCATGGCCGAGGGCAGCGGCGATCCGGCGGTCACGGATGCCTTCGAGTCGTTCGTCACCCTGCCCGGGGTGCCGATCGTCACCGTGGCGGAGGCCGCCGACGGCACACTCAGGCTCGCCCAGGACCGCTATCGGCGGCTGGGCCCCGCCGCGGGTGCACCGGCGCCGGTGTGGAAGATCCCGTTCTGCGCCGATCTCTATCCGGCCGCGGGCGCACCGAGCAAGCATTGCACCATGCTCGACGGCGCGAGTGGCACGCTCGCGGTTCCCGCGCCGCTCAGGGGCGCAACCGTGCATCCCAACGCCAACGGCGCCGGCTACTACCGCTTCAGCGTGGATGCGGCACTCTGGCAACGACTGCTGGCGCTGGCCGGTCGGCTGCCGCCACGCGAGGCGGTGACGCTCGCCGACAGCGCCTCGGCGGCGTTCGATGCCGGCCGCCAGCCGTTTGCCGGGCTCTTCCAGGCGGCCCAGGTGCTTGCGAATCACCCCGACCGCACCGCCGCGCTCAGTCTCGGTTACCGCCTCGAGACGCTCCACGACCGCCTCGCGACTCCGGCCGAGCAGACGCTCCTCGAACATGCTCTGGTCAGCCTCTACGGCGAGCGGCTGCGCAAGCTCGGCTACGACGCAACGCCGGGGCGTTATGCATCGGATCCGCCCGAGCAGCAGCTGCTGCGACGCCAGCTCATCGGCCTCGTGGCACTGACCGGGCGCGACAAGGCCGTGCGCGCTGCGCTCACGCCATTTGCGGAGCGCTCGGCCGTCGATCCCTCGCGCGTCGAGGCGCTGCTGCGCTGGCGTGTGTGGGCGATCGGGCTGCAGGAGCGGGGTGCGCCGATCTTCGGGCCCCTGAAGACGTTCGCGACAGGCAGCGACCCGCAGGTGCGCCTCGACGCCGGTATCGCCCTCGGATACGCA
>DATIZW010000101.1:0-7720 GCA_035516875.1 Steroidobacteraceae bacterium | reverse complement strand
TCCGGCGGTGGCCACCTCGTGATGGTGCACCTCGACCTTGAGCCCCATCTCCTCGCACGCGAGGCACATCGCCGAGCGGATGTCCTGGAAGGCATCGACCGGCGGCACCGGGAAGTAGCCGCCCTTGATGCCGGGGCGGTGCCCCTTGTTGCCCTCCTGGTATTCCTTCGGCGAGTTCCACGCCCCCTGTACCGAGTCGATGGCGTAGAAGGCGCCGTTCATCTCGTTGCCGAAGCGCACGCTGTCGAAGATGAAGAACTCGTTCTCCGGGCCGAACAGCGCGCTCTCGGCGATGCCGGTCGACTTGAGGTAGGCCTCGGCGCGCTTGGCGAGCGAGCGCGGATCGCGCTCGTAGCCCTGCATGGTCGCCGGCTCGATGACGTCACAGCGCAGGTTGACGGTCGTTTCCTCGAAGAACGGATCGATGACCGCAGTCGAGGCCTCCGGCATGAGGATCATGTCCGACTCGTTGATGCCCTTCCAACCGGCGATGGACGAGCCGTCGAACATCTTGCCGTCGCGGAACAGCTCCTCGTCCACGAGCCGCGCGGGAATCGTCACGTGCTGCTCCTTGCCGCGCGTATCCGTGAAGCGCAGGTCCGCGAACTTCACCTGCTTTTCTTTTATGAGCTTGAGTACGTCACTGGGTGTCATATCGCCTCCGGGAAAGGGGTGAATCTCGCCGCCGGAGCCCGCCCGCGTCGTCGGGCTGCGCTGGCGTGCTCGGGACGAAGTGGCCTGACATTGCAGGGGATGTGCCAGTCCAGAGAAGACGCCAAATCAACGGCTTGCAAAGCTCAGCTCCGCCTTGTGCACCAGATTGGTGCGGCGAGAGCTGATTATTGCACCGTTCAAGTGCGGGCTGCAGCCCTTTCGCGTGAACGCCCGACGGCAGGCGGTCTCAGGCGCTCGTTCTTGGTGCAGCTGCTGCAACTCGGCTCAAGCCGTTCGGCACACGCTTGCGCGGCGGGGCCAGCGTGGCTGCGCGCCGCACGCGGCGCGCGCGCCGTATACTCGCGCGCTCTTTGGGGTCCGAGAGTCTCACGCGCATGAAAGCTGCCCGAGCGCCGCGTACCTTCCAGGAGCTGATCCTCGCGCTTGAGCGCTATTGGGCGGAAACGGGCTGCCTGATCCTCGAGCCGTACGACATGGAAGTCGGCGCAGGCACTTTCCATACCGCGACCTTCCTGCGTGCGATCGGGCCCGAGCCCTGGCGTGCCGCATACCTCCAGCCTTCGCGGCGGCCGACCGACGGGCGCTACGGGGAGAACCCCTTTCGCCTGCAGCACTATTACCAGTACCAGGTGGTCATCAAGCCCTCCCCGCTCGACATCCTCGATCTCTACCTCGGGAGCCTCACGGCACTCGGACTCGACCCGCTCGTGCACGACGTGCGCTTCGTCGAGGACAACTGGGAGTCCCCGACGCTCGGCGCCTGGGGGCTCGGCTGGGAAGTGTGGCTCAACGGCATGGAGATCACGCAGTTCACCTATTTCCAGCAGGTCGGCGGCCTCGACTGCCGCCCGGTGACGGGCGAGATCACCTACGGGCTCGAGCGGCTCGCGATGTACCTGCAGCGCGTCGAGAGCATCTACGACATCGTCTGGAGCGAGACGGCTGCCGGCCGATTGACTTACGGTGACGTGTTTCACCAGAACGAGGTCGAGCAGTCGGCTTACAACTTCGAGTACGCCGACGTGCCGACGCTGCTGCGGCATTTCGAGGATCACGAGCGTGCCTGCCGCGCACTCCTCGAGGCGAAGCTCGCACTCCCCGCCTACGAGCAGGTGCTAAAGGCCTCGCACACCTTCAACCTCCTCGATGCGCGCCGCGCGATCTCGGTGACCGAGCGCCAGCGCTATATCCTGCGCGTGCGTACGCTCGCGAGCGCCGTGGCGCGCGCCTACCTCGCCAGCCGCGAGGCGCTCGGCTTTCCGCTGCTGAAGACGCAGGCGCCGCGTGCTGCGGGGAGTGCTTCCGCGCGGGTCCGCGCATGAAGGTCGCGCACCACGACTTCCTCGTCGAGATCGGTACGGAAGAGCTGCCGCCCAGGGCGCTACGCACCCTCGAGCAGGCATTCGTCGCTGCGCTCACCGCAGCGCTCGACCGGGCGGGTCTCGGCCACGGCGCCGTGACGGGCTTTGCCACCCCGAGGCGCCTCGCGATTCACGTGCAGCGCCTTGCGGCGCGGCAGCCCGAGCAGCATCTGAAGCGCCGCGGACCACCGCTGTCCGCCGCCTTCGATGATGAGGGCCGCGCGACCCGTGCAGCGCTCGCCTTCGCCGAGAGCTGCGGCACGAGCGTCGAGTCGCTCGAGCGGCTCACTGAGGGCAAGGGGACCTTCCTCTTCTACACCGGCACGCGTGCGGGCGAGCCCGCCGTGCAGCTCCTGCCCGGGCTCGTGCAGTCGGCGCTCGATCAGCTGCCGATACCGCGCCGCATGCACTGGGGCGAGGGTGAGGCGCTCTTCGTGCGGCCGGTACACTGGCTGGTGATGCTCTACGGCCACGACGTCGTGCCGGCCACGCTCCTCGATACGCGCGCCGGTCGTCACACCTGCGGCCATCGCTTCCATGCGCCGAAGCCGATTATGCTCGCGAGCCCCGGCACCTACGTGCGTACGCTGCGCGAGCGCGGCTGGGTGATCGCGGACTTCGCCGAGCGGCGCGAGCGCATCCGTGCGCAGGTCGCCGCTGCGGCGGCCGCCATCAACGGGCGCGCCCTGATCACCGAGAGCCTGCTGGAAGAGGTGACGGCGCTCACCGAGTGGCCAGTGGCGCTCGCCGGCTCTTTCGAGGAGCGCTTCCTGTCGCTGCCGCGCGAGGTGCTCACCGCGACGCTCGAGGATCACCAGCGCTACTTCCCCGTCGAAGGTGCGCACGGTGGGCTGCTGCCGGCCTTCATCACGGTCGCCAACATCGAGAGCCGCGATCCCGATCGGGTGCGCGAGGGCAACGAGCGCGTGGTGCGCCCGCGCCTCGCCGATGCGGCGTTCTTCTGGCAGCAGGACCGCAAGACGCCGCTTGCCGGGCGGCGCGCGGCGCTCGATGCCGTAACCTACCAGGCGAAGCTCGGCTCGCTCGGCGACAAGACGCGCCGCGTGCGTGCGCTCGCCGCCGCCATCGCCGCCGCCATCGGTGGCTCGCCCGCGGCCGCCGAGCGCGCCGCGGAGCTCAGCAAGTGCGATCTGCTCACCGCCATGGTCGGCGAATTCCCCGAGCTGCAGGGCGTCATGGGCAGCTACTACGCGCAGGCGGACGGCGAGCCGCACGAGGTGTCCGCGGCGCTGCGCGAGCACTATCTGCCGCGCGCTGCGGGCGACGTGCTGCCCGAGACCCGCACCGGGCTTGCGCTCGCGATAGCCGACAAGCTCGATACCCTCGCCGGCATCTTCGCGATCGGCGAGAAGCCGACCGGCACCAAGGACCCGTTCGGTCTGCGCCGCGCCGCGCTCGGCGTGCAACGCATCCTGATCGAGAAGGCGCTCGATGTGGATCTGCGGAGTTATATCGACGCGGCGGTCGAGGCGGTGCGCGTCGATATCGCGCGGCTGCGCCCCGCGACGCGCCCGGACGACGGCACGCAGCCTGGAGCGCCGGGCGGCGGCGAGGGCGCGCACGCTCGCCCAGCATCGATCGCGCACGCGGCTGCCGCCGCCGCGGCGCCGCGCGCTCCGGACTCACTCGGCGGCGAGATTTACGACTTCCTCATGGAGCGGCTGCGCGCGTACTACCTCGAAGGCGCCGGTGCCCCGCCGCTGCCCGGGCGTGCCGCCGTCACGACCGAGATGTTCGATGCGGTGCTCGCGGCGCGCCCCGTATCGCCGCTCGATTTCGATGCGCGCCTGAAGGCGCTCAGCACTTTTCTCGAGCTTCCCGAGGCGGGCAGTCTCACCGCCGCGAACAAGCGCATCGCCAACATCCTGCGCAAGGCGAACGCGGCGCCAGCCTCGAGTGTCGACGTCGAGCGTCTGCGCGAGTCGGCGGAGGTGCGGCTTTTCGACGCCATGCGCGGGCTGCGCGATGCGGTCGCCTCGGCCACGGCGCAGCGCGAGTACGCGGGCGCGCTCGGCCATCTCGCGCAGCTGCGCCCGGCGGTCGATGCATTCTTCGACCAGGTGCTGGTCATGGACGAGAACCCGCAGCTGCGCGCCAATCGCCTCAGTCTCCTCGCCCAGTTGCAGGGCCTGTTCGCAGGGGTCGCGGACCTGTCGCGACTGCCCGGTTGAGCCTGAGCACGACCAACACCGCGGACGGCAGCAGCTCGCGCGGCCCCGCGCTGCAGCTCGCCGGCTCGCTGTTCTTCACCGGGTTCTGGTTCGTGTGGACCTTTCTCTACGCGGTTTGGTTCGTGATCGCCTGTCTGTTCCTGCCCTTCCCGCGCCGCTACAGGCTGGTGCGCGCGTACGCGGCGAGCGTGCTGTGGGTGCTGAAGTGGAGTTGCGGGCTCACCTATCGCGTCGAGGGCGCACCGCTCCCCGAGGGTTGTCACGTCGCGCTCTGGAAGCACTCCTCGTCGTGGGAAACCATGGCCATGATGGTCGTCTTTCCGCGCCAGGTGTGGGTGCTCAAGCGCGAGCTGCTGTGGATCCCGGTGGTGGGGCTGGGACTGCGCCAGTTGCACAGCATCGCGATCGATCGCAAGGCCGGTCACTCGGCGGTGGCACAGGTGATCGAGCAGGGCAAGGACCGCCTCGCGGAAGGCGACTGGGTCATGATCTTCCCCGAAGGCACGCGCATGCCGGCGAACGAGACACGCCGCTACGGTGTGAGCGGCACGTTGCTCGCCGCCGAGACCGGCAAGCTCATCGTGCCGGTCGCACACAACGCCGGGCGCTACTGGCCACGGCGCGGGCTGTTGAAGAAACCGGGCATGGTCCGCGTCGTGATCGGCACGCCGGTGGCCCCGGGCACTCGCGAGGTGCGCGAGGTGAACGAGGAGATACAGCAGTGGGTCGAGGCGACCGTACGAAGTCTCGGGTCCGAGGCGGCGCCGTCTGTCTGAGGCCTGGCGCCTGAACCGCCGGCCGACGCGCGGCCAGTTTGCGGGAGCCCGGTCGCGGACAATCGAGCAATCGAGCCCACCATTGGGTCGGATATCGAGATCGGCACCGCCCATTCGGCCTCTATTGACTCAATAATGAGCCAATTAGCGCCTACACATCGAGGTTCGTAACGGAGAGTGCGTTCTTCTCGATGAACTCGCGCCGCGGCTCGACCTGGTCTCCCATGAGCGTCGTGAAGATGTCATCCGCGGCCACCGCGTCGTCGATCTTCACCTGCAGGAGCCGGCGCGTCTGCGGGTTGATGGTGGTCTCCCAGAGCTGCTCCGGATTCATCTCACCGAGCCCCTTGTAGCGCTGGATCGTCTGGCCCTTCTTCGCCTGGTCGAAGAGCCACTTCATCGCCTCCTTGAAGGAGCCGATCTCGTGGCGCTCGTTGCCGCGCGTCACGTACGCGCCCTCGCCGATGAGACCGGCGAGCGTGCGGGCGAGCTCCGCGATGCGCTGGTACTCGGCCGACTCGAAGAACTCACGCGGCAGGTACTTGTGACTCGGCGTGCCGTGCTCGCTCTTGTGCACGATGACGCGTGCGGCGTGGCCATCGCCCGCGGCGCGCGCCTCGACGCGGTAAGTGCGCGTGCCGTCCGCGAGCGCATTCAGCCGCCCGTTGAGATCCTGCGCCCAGTCGCGCAGCCACTGCGGGCGGTCGAAATCCGCGGGCCGCACTTGCGGCATGTAGATGAGCTGCTCGAGCAGGCGATCGTCGTAGCGACGCGACCAGCGGCTGATGATTGCCTGCACCTCGACGTATTTGCGTGCCAGCTGCTCGAGCGCCGAGCCGGACAGCGGCGGTGACTGTGCGTTGACGTGCAGCCCCGCGCCCTCGAGCGCGTCGTTGAGCAGCAGTCGGCTCAGGCCGTCCTCGTCCTTGACGTAGCTCTCCTGCCGGCCGCGCTTGATCTTGTAGAGCGGCGGCTGCGCGATGTAGATGTGCCCGCGCTCGATGAGCTCGGGCAGCTGGCGATAGAAGAACGTCAACAGCAGCGTGCGGATGTGACTGCCGTCGACGTCCGCGTCACACAGCAGCACCACGCGGTGATAGCGCAGCTTGCTGATGTCGAAATCGTCCTTGCCGATGCCGCAGCCGAGCGCCGTGATGAGCGTGCCGACCTCGGCCGAAGACAACATCTTGTCGAAGCGCGCCTTCTCGACGTTGAGGATCTTGCCCTTGAGCGGCAGGATCGCCTGGGTGCGCCGGTCACGCCCCTGCTTCGCCGAGCCGCCGGCGGAGTCGCCCTCGACGATGAACATCTCCGAGAGCGCCGGATCCTTCTCCTGACAGTCGGCGAGCTTGCCGGGCAGTCCCGCGACGTCGAGCGCCCCCTTGCGGCGGGTCATCTCGCGCGCCTTGCGTGCCGCCTCGCGCGCGCGCGCCGCCTCGACCATCTTGGCGGCCACCTGGCGCGCTTCCTGCGGATGCTCGAGCAGGAATTCCTGCAGTTTCGTGCTCACGGCGTTCTCGACGATGCCCTTGACCTCGGACGACACGAGCTTGTCCTTGGTCTGCGAGGAGAATTTCGGATCGGGCAGCTTCACCGAGAGAATCGCGGTGAGTCCCTCGCGTGCATCGTCGCCGGTCATCGGGATGTTGTCTTTCTTGCCGGACAGCTCCTTCTGCACGTAGTCGTTCAGCGTGCGCGTCAGCGCGCTGCGAAAGCCGGCCAGGTGCGTGCCGCCGTCCTTCTGCGGGATGTTGTTGGTGTAGCAGAACATGCTCTCCTGGTAAGAGTCGTTCCACTGCAGCGCCACTTCGACCGACATCGCGCCGTCCTGCGTGCGAAACCAGAACACCGTGTCGTGGATGGGCGTGCGCGTGCGGTTGAGGTACTTGACGAACGCCTGCAAGCCGCCCGCGTGCGCAAACACGTCGGTCTTGTTCTCACGCTCGTCGTTGAGCTCGATGCGCACGCCCGAGTTGAGGAACGACAGCTCGCGCAGCCGCTTGGCGAGTACCTCGTAGTTGAAACTGATGTTGGTGAAGATCTGGGCACTCGGCTTGAAGCGGATGATCGTGCCGCGCTCCTGCGTCTCGCCCACCGCCGCGAGCGGCGCGGCCGGCTCGCCCAGGTGATACTCCTGACGATAGAGCTTGCCGTCGCGGGCGATCGTGAGCTGGAGGTAGTCCGAGAGCGCGTTCACCACCGAGACCCCGACACCGTGCAGGCCCCCCGAGACCTTGTAGGAGCTGTCGTCGAACTTCCCGCCCGAGTGCAGCACCGTCATGATGACTTCGGCCGCCGAGCGGCCCTCCTCGGGGTGAATGTCGGCCGGGATGCCCCGGCCATTGTCCGAGACCGTCACCGATTCGTCGGCGTGGATCGTGACCACGATGCGGTCGCAGTGTCCCGCCAGAGACTCGTCGATCGAGTTGTCGACGACCTCGAAAACCATGTGGTGTAGACCCGTCCCGTCATCGGTGTCGCCGATGTACATTCCGGGGCGTTTCCGCACCGCATCAAGACCTTTTAAGACTTTGATTTTACTGGAATCGTAGACGTCGTCTGCGGCCATGAACACGCTCGGTTTTGTGACGCGACATTATACCGGCTGGACCCTCCCCTGTTCCACGCGGAACGTGCGCTCAGGTGTCCCGAAAAGACGCGATCCTGATTGCAACGACGTGACAACGAGCTGACATCGAAGCTGCGCGACCTGCGC
>DATIZW010000100.1:0-2837 GCA_035516875.1 Steroidobacteraceae bacterium | reverse complement strand
CTCACCGCGGCGCAAGCCGGCGAGATCGCGCCCGAACACCGCCACGCGGCCGCGATCGGGGCTGATCTGTGCGGTGATGAGCCTGAGGAGCGTCGTCTTGCCGGTGCCGCTCGGACCCATGATGCCGGTGATGCGCCCACGACGAACCTGCAGGTCGAGCCCGCTGAACACCTCCCGCCCGCCCACGGCGTAGTGCACATCACGCACGTCGACGACCGTTTCGACCGCATCGACGGCGGTAACGGGCGCAGCGGCTGCCGGGCTTGTCACGCGAGCGCGGTGGGCGCCAGGCAACCTCAGGCGGCCTGACTCTCCATCTCGGCCGTGTAGCGGCCGAGAGTCGCCAGGCCGTTGAGCCGGGCGCGCTTGGCGTACTCCTTCTGGCCGGCGCTGAAGTTCGCCGCGGCACCGCCCCAGGCCTTGAGTGCCGTATCCTGCAGCGCGCGGCCGTAACTGAAGGTGAGCGACCAGGGGAGCGTCCCGCCGATGCGGTTCATGAGCGCAAGGTGCAGGGTCGCCTCCTGCGGTGACTGGCCGCCGGAGAGGAAGGCAATGCCCGGCACCGCCGGCGGCACATGGCGCTTCATCACCCGCAGCGTGGTCTCGGCGACCACCTCGGGTCCGGCGCGATGCGCAGCCTTCTTGCCCGAGATCACCATGTTGGGCTTGAGCACCATGCCTTCGAGCAGGATGCGGTGCCCGAACAGCTCGCGGAACACCGTGGCGAGCACCTCCTCGGTCACCTGCTCGCAGCGCTCGATCGAGTGCGCGCCGTCCATGAGCACCTCGGGCTCGACGATCGGCACGAGACCGTTCTCCTGACAGAGCGCCGCGTAGCGCGCCAGGGCGTGCGCGTTGGCCTCGATGGCGAAGCTGGTCGGTAAACCCTCGCCGATGTCGATCACCGCGCGCCACTTGGCGAACAACGCCCCAAGCCTGTGGTACTCGATGAGGCGCTCGCGCAGTCCGTCGAGTCCCTCGGTGATCGTCTCGCCGGGAAAGCCGGCGAGCGGTTTCGCGCCGGTGTCGACCTTGATTCCGGGGATGATGCCCTGGGCCATGAGGTATTGCGGAAACGGAATGCCGTCGCGGGTTCTCTGGCGGACGGTCTCGTCGTAGAGAATGGCGCCGCTCACCGATTCCGCGGCGCCCGGCGTCGTGAACAGCATCTCGCGGTAGGTGCGCCGATGCTCATCGGTCGACTCCAGCTTGATGCTGGCGAAGCGCTTGGTGATGGTGCCGGTGCTTTCGTCCGCGGCCAGAATGCCCTTACCGCGCGCCATCATGGCGTTGGCAACGTGTGCGAGCTCACTCGGGTTCATCACGAGTCTCCTCCCGGTGTGGGCGCCGGACGCTCGCCAGGTGCGCAACGCGCGCGGCGCCGGATCCGCCAGTGAAGCAACAGCCCCGGAAACGGGGCGTCAAGGATAGCAAATCCTCCGCGCAGCACGCCGTCGGCGCGGCCGTGGCGGCCGGTGCGCTGGCTGCGGCGCAGGCGCCCGAACCGGCGCCGCCCGCGCTGCCCGGGGCGACGCTTGGTTCGACCCGCAATTAGTACTAAACTAGTCCTACTTTCAGAGGATGCCTCCATGCTGCGCATCAGCCGTTTGACTGATTACGCCACGGTGCTGCTCGCCGCGCTCGCGGGCGAGCCACAGCGCGTGCAGACCGCCGCGGCTCTCGCCGAGCAGACCCGCATCGCCGCGCCCACCGTGAGCAAGCTCCTCAAGCAGTTGCAGCGGGCCGGGCTCGTGACCTCGACGCGCGGCTTGCACGGTGGCTATCAGCTGGCGCGGCCGGCCACGCAGATCAGTGCCGCGGCGATCCTCGATGCGCTCGAGGGGCCGGTGGCGCTTACCGACTGCGCGGCCGGGCATGGCAACTGCGAGATCGAGGAGACCTGCCGCGTGGGGCGCGTCTGGCAGCGACTGAACCTCGCCATCCGCCGTGGGCTCTATGACGTGAGCCTCGCGCAGCTGGCCGGACTCGACGCCGCGCCGTCACGGCTGCCGGCGTTCGAGCGCGAGATGAAGGCTGCGGCCGGCCGCAGCCCGGCACGTTCGTGAAGTGACCCCATGAGTGAGAACGCCAAACAACTCGAGACGCTGATCGCCCGAGGCTACCAGCACGGCTTCGTCACCGAGATCGACGCCGACACCGTACCGCCGGGGCTGGACGAGGACGTGGTGCGCCTCATCTCGCGCAAGAAGCACGAACCTGCCTTCCTCACCGAGTGGCGCCTCAAGGCGTTGCGGCACTGGCTGACCATGAAGGAGCCGCACTGGGCGCACGTCAAGGTGGCACCCATCGACTACCAGGCAATCTCCTACTACTCGGCCCCCAAGGCGAGCAAGGATGGCCCGAAGAGCCTCGATGAGGTCGATCCCAAGCTGCTCGAGACCTACGAGAAGCTCGGCGTGCCGCTGCACGAGCGCGCGCGGCTGGCGGGAGTCGCGGTGGACGCCGTGTTCGACAGCGTGTCGGTTGCCACGACCTTCAAGGAGACGCTGGCCGCCGCGGGCGTGGTGTTTTGTCCGTTCTCGGAAGCGGTGCGCACGCACCCCGAGCTTATCGAGCGGTACCTCGGCAGCGTCGTACCCTACACCGACAACTTCTTCGCCACGCTCAATTCGGCGGTGTTCTCCGACGGCTCGTTCGTCTACGTGCCGAAGGGCGTGCGCTGCCCGATGGAGCTGTCGACGTACTTTCGCATCAACGCGGCCAAGACCGGTCAGTTCGAACGGACGCTCATCATCGCCGACGACGGGGCGTACGTGAGCTACCTCGAGGGTTGCCTGCCCGCCTGGGAGGAGGTCTCTTACGGCGATGAGATGCGC
>DATIZW010000099.1:0-3580 GCA_035516875.1 Steroidobacteraceae bacterium | reverse complement strand
GCTCGGCGCCACCGCAGCCCCTGCCGGCTTGAACTTGGTGATCTGCTTCCACGAGCGAATCAGCGCGTCGGCGAAGATGAGCAGCAGATCCCCGGGCTGTCCCATGTTGAGCGCGGCGGCGATGGCCTCCTGCTCCTCGGGGATGATCGAGATCGCCGCCTCGGCCACCCCCGCGGCACGCAGTGCCGCGGCCTGGATGCGCGGCACTTCGTCGCTCTTGCGGTCGCGCAGCGCATCGTCGCGGCGGCAGATGTAATGGTCGAAGCGGCCCGCCACCGCGCGGGCGATGGCGATGAGATCCTCGTCGCGCCGGTCGCCGGGTCCTGCCAGCACCACGATGCGCCGGCCCATGACATCGAGACGCTGCGCGAGATCGGTCATGGCCGCGACTGCATGCGCGTTGTGTCCGTAGTCGAACAACACCTTGAAGGGGTGCTCGTTGAACACGTTCATGCGGCCCGGGGCCTGGAAGAAGGTCGAGTCGAAGGTGCGCAGGCCCTGGCGGATGGCATCGAGCTTGATGCCCAGGGAGAACGCCATGCTTGCTGCGAACATGGCGTTCTGCACGTTATGGGTCGCGCGACCCTCGAGCGTCGCCGGGATGAGGTGCGTCCACAGGAGCGGAATGTGACCGTTCTTGTCGTAGAGCGTGATCATCTGACCGTTGACCCCCGCCTCCAGAGCGCAGGCGCGCCCGCCGGCGCGTATGTGCTCGCGCACCAGGGTGTGCTGCGGATTCATGGTGACGTAGCAGAGATGCTTGGCTTCCGTGTAACCGGACATCTTCAGCACCAGCGCATCGTCGGCGTTCAGCACCGCACAGTCGCTCGCCACCTCGACGACGATGCGCTTCACCTCGGCGAGCTGCTCGAGCGTCTCGATACCCTTGAGCCCGAGGTGGTCCGGCTGCACGTTGAGCACCGCACCGACGTTGACCTCGTTCACCCCCATCCCGGCGCGCAGCAGCCCGCCACGCGCAGTCTCGAGCACCGCGATGTCGATCTGCGGGTCGGCGAGAACCATGCGCGCCGACACCGGCCCGGTCATATCGCCCTGCACGGTGCGCTGGCCGTCGATATAGACGCCGTCGGTAGTGGTGAGGCCGGGCACGTAGCCGGCCATCTTGCTGATGTGCGACAGCATGCGCGCGGTAGTGGTCTTGCCGTTGGTGCCGGTGATCGCGGCGATCGGCACTCGCGAGGGGGCGCCAGGCGGAAACAGCATGTCGATCACCGGGGCCGCCACGTCGCGTGCCGTACCCTCGCTCGGCGCGACGTGCATGCGAAAGCCCGGCGCGGCATTGACCTCGCAGATACCCCCGCCGATCTTGCGGTAGCTCTCGGTGATGTTCTTCGACAGGAAGTCGACGCCGCCGACATCGAGCCCGATCGCGCGTACCGCCCGCTCGGCCATTTCGCGGTTGTCGGGATGGATCACGTCGGTGACGTCGGTGGCGGTGCCGCCGGTGGAGAGGTTGGCGGTCGAGCGCAGGTACACCGCCCGACCTTGCTCCGGGACCGAGCTGGCGGTGAGCGCGGCGCGCTCGAGCATCTTGTGCGCCTGCACGTCGAGCTCGAGCCGCGTGAGCACCTTCTCGTGACCGACGCCGCGGCGCGGGTCCTGGTTGACGAGGTCGACGAGCTCGGCGACGGTGTGCTCGCCGTCGCCCACCACGTGCCCGGGCGTGCGGCGCGTGGCGGCGACCAGCTCGCCGTTCACCACCAGCAGGCGGTGATCGTCGCCCTCGAGGAAGCTCTCGACGACCACCGAGCGCGAGTGCTCGCGCGCAACCTTGAAGCCATGCGCCACCTCCTCCTCGCTCGTGAGGCGAATCGAGATGCCACGGCCGTGATTGCCGTTGTAGGGCTTGGTGACCACCGGAAAACCGATGCGCCGCGCAGCGCGCAGCGCCTGGGTCTCGCTCTGCACCAGCTCCTGCTGCGGCACGGGCAGCCCCAGGCTGGCGAGGATCTTGTTGGTCTCCTCCTTGTCGCTCGCGAGCTCGACGGCGATGTGCGGAGTGCGACCGGTGACGGTCGCCTGGAGGCGTTGCTGGTATTTGCCGTGCCCGAGCTGCACCAGCGACTGCTCGTTGAGACGCAGCCACGGTATCCCGCGCGCTTCCGCCGCGCGTACCAGCGAGGCGGTCGAGGGACCGAGCGCGCGGCGCTGCGCGAAGCGGATGAACTGATCGCGTGCCTCGGCCCAGTTCCAGTCGGGCGGCACGCCGTCGGCGGGACGCAGCTCCCCGGGCAACAGCGAGACGAGCAGTCGCAGCCCGAGCTCGCCCGCTGCGATACCCTCGTCGCGCTGCGCGTACTCGTACACCACGGTGTAGACCCCGGGCGGCCCGGCGGCGCGGGTCTTGCCGAAGGTGACCTCCTCGCCGGCTGTGTTCTGCAGCTCGATGGCCACGTGCTCGAGCACGTGGCCGAGCCAGGTGCCTTCGCCCTCGCGCATGCGGCGCAGGAATCCTCCCGGCTCACGGTACGAGCAGCCGTGCTCGGCGAGCCCGGGCAGGGCGGCTGCGAGTGCCGCTATGAAGGGCTCCCCGAGGCGGCCCGTGGGCCACGCCTCCAGCGCGCCGAGGTCGAGTTCCAGGCGGATGACGGGGAAACGTGCGTAGAGTGAAGGGCCGACGTAAACCGATCGATCGAGGATGCGCATGGTTGTTGCTCGCGGGAATCGTAGTAATAGTTATTCAAGGCAAGCGGTCGCGCGTGTCAGGGTCCTTGGTCTGTCAGTCACTCCTTCGACTGTGGCAGCGCACCGGCGGTGGCAACGCGCGTGTGCAGGTTGAAGGTGGCACCGGCGACCAGCATGTGCAGCCTCAGGCCGAGCATGCACACCGGCTGGCCCTCCTCGACGCTGTCGATCGAGGAGTAACTCACTTCGGAGCCGTCGACGATCGTGACGCCGCCGCTGCCCTCGACCTCCACCGTCTCGTCCGGGCCGATGAAGGCCGCGGTGTCCTCGTCGAGGCCGATGCCCACCGCGAATGGGTTGTAAGCGAGCGCCGTCAGCAGTCGTCCCAGGCGGTCGCGCTGGCGGAAATGCTGGTCGATGATGAAGCGGTTGGTGAGCCCGAGCCCCGGTGCCAGCCGCACGCTGCCGGCGATCATCGATGAACCCTCATCGCCCGCGGCAATCATGTGCTCGGAGAGGATGCTCGCGCCGGCGCTGGTGCCGCCGACGGTGACGCCGCCGGCGTTGCGCTGGCGGATGAGCTTCGCCACCGGAGTGCCGCCGAGGAGCGTGGTAAGGCGCAGCTGGTTGCCACCCGTGAAGAACACGCCGCTCGCCTCCTCGATGCGCCGCAGCCGTCCGCGCTCCTGGCAGTCGCGGCGGGTGTCGAAGTCCATGATCGTGACGCGCGCAGCGCCGAGCTGCCTGAACAGTTGCTCATAGCGCGCGCCGGTCTCGTGCACGCGGCTGGCGGTGGGGATGACGACGATGTCGGCCGCGGCGCCTCCCGAGGCGCGCACGAAACGCTCGAGAATCCTGGGGTCGTTCTCCTTGTTCTCGGCGCCGCCGATCGGCACGATCCAACCGCGTGCCTGGCCGTCGGGAACTCTGCTGG
>DATIZW010000098.1:0-2526 GCA_035516875.1 Steroidobacteraceae bacterium | reverse complement strand
GGGCGCGGTGGCCTATCTCGCCAAGCCACTACGCCGGGAGCGCCTGGTCAGCGCGATCCACGATGCGATGAGCCTGGGCCCCGGTCCCACCCAACCTCGCTGAGCAGGACGGCGGAGCCAGAGCCCGTGCTTTCCACGGCTCGGGTCCTCCGGATCACGGTTTCTCGCAAGCTTGGCCGCGGAGCGGTCGCTGGTCATAATACGCACAAGCGCTTGCGAAACAATAACGGGACGGGACGGTCCCTTGACGCCGTGTCTTCGATTGAAGGGATCCAATCATGCTTGAAGCGCATTCAACGGTCTTCCTGTTGGACGATGACGAGGCGGTCGTAGTCGCGTTGGGACGCATGCTGCGGGCGAGCGGCTACGCGGTGAGCATATGGACTTCCGCGTCGGAGTTCCTGGCGGCCCACGACCCGGAGATTCCAGGGTGTCTGGTCGCCGACGTGCGCATGCCGACGATGGGCGGCCTCGAACTGCAACGTGAGCTCGCAGCGCGCGGCGTGGCCCGGCCGATCGTCTTCATAACCGCCCAGGGGGATATCCCCACAGCGGTACAGGCGATGCGGGCCGGCGCGGTGACTTTTCTGCCAAAGCCGGTGCAGCGCCTTGAGCTCCTCGCCGCCGTCGCGGAGGCTATCGCTCTCGACGCATTGCAGCGCGCGCAGCGCCAGGAGCGGCTCGACGTTTTCCGCCGACTCGCAAGTCTCACGCCGCGTGAGCTGCAGGTGCTCGATCTCGTGGCGACGGGACTCCTCAACAAGCAGATTGCCGCAGAGCTCGGGGCGGCCGAGAAGACCATCAAGGTCCATCGACGTCGCATCATGCAGAAGATGAACGTGCGCACGGCGACCGCACTGGTGGGCCTGTTGTCCCGCACCGAGGCGCGTGCTCGCGCCGCGAGCTCCGTCCACGCGCCTTGAGCGCCTTCAGAGCATCCAGCTCACGACCATCGCCGCGACGCTGACCGCCATCGCGGCAGTGGCTGACCAACCGAGCGCACGCACGGTGACCGGAAGCTTGAGTGGGCCCACGACCGCAGTGCGGGTCGACAGGTGCATGAGTGCGATCATGAGCGGGATCGCGACAACACCATTCAGCACGGCACTCCAGTAGAGCGCCCGCATTGGATTGATGGGCGAGAAGTTCAGCGCACACCCGATCGCAGCGGCCGCTGCGACTACTGCGTAAAACGCCCGGGCGCCGCCGCGGGGGTGGCTGCGCCCGACGCGCCAGGTGAGTAGCTCACCGACCGCATATGCGGCAGAGGTGGAGAGCGCCGGCAGGGCGAGGAGCCCCGCGCCCATGATTCCCAACGCGAACAGCAGGAAAGTGAAGCGGCCGCCGACTGCGCGCAGCGCTTCGGCCGCTTCCGCGGCCGTCTCGATCGTGGTGACGCCTTGAGCGTGCAAGGTGCTGGCGGTGGTGATCACGATGAATAGCGCTACGAGGCTCGACAGCCCCATGCCGACTGCGGTGTCGATGCGTATGCGGGCAAACTCGGCAGGAGCCTGCGCCACGCTGCTTATCAGGGGCAGCGCACCCGCCGCGTGCCGCCCGCGCTCGACCTCCTGTTGAGCCTGCCAGAAGAGCAGGTACGGACTGATCGTCGTACCGAGCGCGGCAACGACCGCAGTCACGTACTGCGGCGCTGCCGAGAGCGGAGGCCAGATCAAGGCATGCGCGACGTCATACCAGGGGACCTCGACCATGAATGCACCGACGACATAGCTGAGCAGCGTCAGGCACAGCCACTTGAGGATCTGTACATAACGGACATAGCGGGTAAAGACCTCGAAAAGCACACACACGAGGGCGAGGAGACATACATAGAGCAGGGGCGGTACATCGAGGAGCAGCCGCAGCACTGCCGCCATCGCGCCGAGGTCAGCGCCGAGATTGATGACGTTGGCCACGGCGAGAAGCCCGACGAGGCTCACGGCGAACCATCGGGGGTAGTGGCGCTGCAGGTTGCCGGCGATGCCGCAACCGGTCACGCGTCCCAGGCGCGCGCTGATCTCCTGCGCCGCAAAGAGCAACGGGTAGGTGAAAAGAAGCGTCCAGGCGAGTCCGTAGCCGAATTGCGCACCGACCTGGGAGAGCGTGCCGATGCTGCCCGGATCGTCATTGCACGCGCCGGTGATGAAGCCGGGACCAAGGATGTGTGTTATCCCGGGCCGGGCACAGGCCCGCGTGTCTCCGCGCTCGGTGCGGAGCGCCGGCGTATCCAACGGCGTTTCCAAAGCGTACCCAACCTCGTGCCCGCTGCGGCAGCGCAGCTGACTATACACGGGGTGGTACCGACACCGTTGTCACCGCTCCCGTCTGCGTCGGGCTGCCTCGAGACAGCGGGTCGCTCAACGAGGCGCTGGTACGTGCGCCGTGGCAACTACTTCGCGTTGGGCAACCCGGCGCGGCGCGCCGACACCTCGGCGAGCGCAGCCCAGTCGTGATCGGCTTTGCCCGCGGCGATGGCCTCGAGAAAGTGATCCCGCAGCACGCTCGCGAAGGGCAGCGCTACGTGGG
>DATIZW010000097.1:0-5327 GCA_035516875.1 Steroidobacteraceae bacterium | reverse complement strand
AACGTATCCTGCAGCGATTCCGTCGCCGGCAACTCCCGCGGGTCGATGCCGGCATAGCGCGGGTCGAAGCGCGGGTGGCGCGGGTCGTCGACGCCGAGCGGCGGCGGTGCGATGTCGTAGCTGCGGCGCCAGACTTTCACCTGCGCTTCGCCGTGCGCCGCGACGGTCTGCGCCTTGTTGAGACCCTGCAGTGCCCCGTAGTGACGCTCGTTGAGCCGCCAGGAGCGCTCCACGGGAATCCACATGAGATCCATCTCGTCGAGGACGATCCACAGCGTGCGGATGGCGCGCTTGAGCACCGAGGTGAAGGCGACGTCGATCGCCAGACGCTCGCCGAGCAGCTCGCGCCCGGCCTGCGCGGCTTCCGTGCGCCCCTGCGCCGACAGGTCGACATCGGTCCAGCCGGTGAACAGGTTCTCGACGTTCCAGGTGCTCTGGCCGTGGCGTACCAGGATCAGCTTGCCCGGCATGATCATCCCGCCAGCTTGCGCACCGCTTCGACGCCCACCGTCAGCGTCGCGAAGTCGCCGGCCTCGGCGGCGCGCATCTCGGCAACCATGCGTTGCCAGTGCGCGAGCTCCTGGCCGGCGGACTCGAGCCACGCCGTGACACGGGCCGGGGCGCTGCCGCGGCTCTTGTGGGCGAGCACCCGCTCGGCGAGCCGCCGGTGCACGCGGAGCGCCGCATCGCGCAGCCCCGTGCGCGCGATGGCCTGCCACGGGCCCTCGACGGTGAGCTTCTCGATGCGGGCCCGCAGCCAGTCGCAGCCGACCCGCGTGCCGACCTCGAAGTACACTTGCGCGGCCTCGGCAACGCTGACGTGGTGGCGGCCGGCGACCTCGACGATGTCGAGCGCGGCGTTGAGCGCCTCGAGGGAGGCAATGCGCGCGGCGAGTGCCGGCGGCAGTCCCGCCTCGAGGTAGTGGCGGCGGCCGTCCTCGAAGCGCGTCAGCTCCGCCCCGGTGAGCACGGCCGGCGTCTGCGCCTCGAGCTGGCGCACCCCATCGCGGAACGCCCGAACCGCGGCATCGACTTGCAGCGTCCCGCCGCGCGAGGTGAGCAGCCAGTAGGTGGCGTGCCGCAGCAGCCGGCTCGTCTGGAAGGCGGCTTCGTACTGCAGCTTGGCGGGCACCTTGTTATCGAGCGCTTCGATCTGCTCCCACACCGCACGCATGGCGAAGATCTCGCGCGCTGCCGTATAGGCGCGCGCCACCTGCGCGGGCTCCGCGCCGACGTCCTCCTGCATGCGCGAGACGAACGTCGGTCCCATGCGGTTAACCAGGCTGTTGGTAGTCGCGGTGGCGATGATCTCGCGACGCAGGCGGTGATGCGTGATGGCGCGCGGGAAGCGCTGCTGCATCGGCGCCGGGAAGTAGCGCTCGAGCTCCGTCGACAGATACGGATCTTCCGGGACGTCCGAGGCGAGCAAGTGGTTGTTGAGCCAGATCTTGCTGTAAGCGAGCAGGATCGCCAGCTCGGGACGTGTCAGACCCACGCCGCTCTTGCGCCGATCGGCCAGCTCATCGTCGCTCGGCAGAAACTCGAGGGTACGGTTGAGGTCGCCGGAGCGCTCGAGCGAGCGGATGAGGTGCTGGAATTCCGGCAGCCGCGTCGCCCCGTGCAGCTCGAGTATGCTGAGCGCCTGGCTCTGCAGGTAGTTGTTGCGCAGCACCAGGGCGGCGACCTCGTTGGTCATGCGCACCAGCAGGCGGTTGCGATCGCCGCGCGACAGCTTGTCTTCCGCGACCAGCGGGTTGAGCGGGATCTTGATGTTCACCTCGACGTCCGAGGTGTTGACACCGGCCGAGTTGTCGATGAAGTCGGTGTTGAGGCGTCCCCGGGCGAGGGCGTATTCGATGCGCCCGCGCTGCGTGAGGCCGAGATTGCCGCCCTCGCCGACCACTTTCGCCAGCAGCTCCCGCCCGTTGATGCGCAAGGCGTCGTTGGTGCGATCGCCGACCTCGGCGTTGCGCTCGTCGCTGGCCTTGACGTACGTGCCAATGCCGCCGTTCCACATGAGGTCGACCGGCAGTGTCAGGATGGCACGGATGACCTCGTTCGGTGCGGCACTCGCACTCTCCAGGCCGAGCAGCGCGCGCGCCTCGGTCGACAGCGCGATCGATTTCGCCGCGCGCAGGTATACCCCGCCGCCACGCGAGACCTTCCTGCGGTCGTAATCGTCCCAGCTCGAGCGCGGCAGGGCGAACAGGCGCGCCCGTTCGGCAAAGCTCACCGCCGGATCCGGATCAGGATCGAGGAAGACGTGGCGATGATCGAAGGCGGCCAGCAGGCGGATGTGGCGCGACAGCAGCATGCCGTTGCCAAAGACGTCCCCGGACATGTCGCCGATGCCCGCCACTGTGAAATCCGCTTTCTGCGTGTCGATGCCCATCTCGCGGAAATGTCGCTTGACGCACTCCCAGGCGCCGCGCGCGGTGATGCCCATCTTCTTGTGGTCGTAGCCGGCGGATCCGCCGGAGGCGAAGGCATCGCCGAGCCAGAAGCCGTAGTCCGCCGATATGGCGTTGGCGATGTCGGAGAACGTAGCCGTGCCCTTGTCGGCCGCCACCACCAGGTACGGATCGTCGCCGTCGCGGCGTATCACATGCGCCGGCGGCGCGATGCGTCCGGAGACGATGTTGTCAGTCAGGTCGAGCAGCCCGCGGATGAAGCTCTGATAGCAGGCGACGACCTCGGCCTGCACCTCCTCGCGGGTACCGCTCGCCGGCAGGCGCTTCGGCACGAAGCCGCCCTTGGCGCCAACCGGAACGATGACGGTGTTCTTGACGTTCTGCGCCTTCATGAGGCCGAGGATCTCGGTGCGGAAGTCCTCGCGCCGGTCGGACCAGCGGATGCCGCCGCGCGCGACCTCGCCCATGCGCAGGTGCACGCCCTCGACGCGCGGACTGTAGACGAAAATCTCGAACTTCGGCTTCGGCAGCGGCAGGTCCGGGATCTTCGCCGGATCGAACTTGAAGGCGACGTAGCTCTTGAGGCGCCCGTCCACGCCGGGCTGGTAGC
Organism: Steroidobacteraceae bacterium; assembly: GCA_035516875.1. Taxonomy (GTDB): domain Bacteria; phylum Pseudomonadota; class Gammaproteobacteria; order Steroidobacterales; family Steroidobacteraceae; genus 13-2-20CM-66-19. Next base: position 2,306 of record DATIZW010000097.1, on the reverse strand, counting down.
AGTTGGTGCGCAGCGTCGCCTGCACCAGCGTCAGGTAGGCGCGCAGGATCCGGTCGTCGTCGAGGCTGCTCACGGCATCGAGCCCTGAGCGTATCTGCGCCACGAGGCCCTCGGCACTGCGCTCGCGAGCGTTGCGCGCGGCGGCGGCCGGGTCGAAGCGTGTCTCGAACAGGCGCACCAGATTGCGGGCCAGGGCGCCATTGGCGGCCAGGGCACGCTCCATGTACGCCTGGCTGAAGGGCACGCCGGTCTGCAGCAGGTAGCGGCACATCGCCCGCAGCACCACGATCTGGCGCGCCGTGAGGTCGGCACCGATCAGCAGGCGGTTGAAGCCGTCGTTCTCGACGTCACCCTTCCAGGCGGCGGTGAAGCCGTCACGGAAGTTGCCCTCGACGCGCGGGATGTCTACGCCTAAGCCCTCGCGCTGCTCGAGCTCGAAGTCCTGAATCCAGGCGGCGCCCCCTTCCGGCCAGGCCAGCTCGTACGGTCGCTCGGATATCACCCGCAGGCCGAAGTTCTCGAGCATCGGCAGCACGTCGGAGATCGGCACCGGCTCGCCGAGCCTGACGATCCTCAGGTGCACGCGCTGCGGCGTCTGTCCGGCAGGGCGATGCAGACTCAGCTGCATGGCCTGCGGCTGCTGACGCAATGCCTCGAGGTCGGCGAGATCGCCGAGCGCATCGTCCGGGCGCACGTCGTCCTGGTAGGCGAGCGGGAAGGCGTGCCGGTAACGGCCCGCGAGCGAGAGGGCCGCGGCCTCGCCGCGTCGGGCGATCAGCACCTCGCGCAGGCGGTCGGCCCAGGTGAGCGCCGCCTCGGCGATGCGGTGCTCGATCTGCGCGAAGTCGGGCTTGTGACGGCGCGCCGGGTCGGTGCGCACCACGACGTGCAGCCGTGCGTGACTCGCGCCGGAAATCTGTGCCTGGCTCTCGACGCTCACCCCGGCGAAGCCCTCGCAGGCGATCTGCTCGATGCGCTGACGTACCTCGGTGTTGTAGCGATCGCGCGGCACGTACACCAGGCACGAGTAGAAGCGGTGATAGGGGTCGCGTCTCACCAGCAGGCGTACCGTGCGCCGCTCGTACAGGTTGACCACGCCGCGCACGATGCGGATGAGGTCGGGCACCCCGGCCTGGAACAGCTCGTCGCGGGGGTAGGTCTCGAGCACGTTGAGCACCGCCTTGCCGTCGTGACTGGCGGGATCGAGGCCGAAGTGCTCGATGACGCGCTCGACCTTGCGCCGCAGGACGGGGATTTCGCGCGGACTGCCGTGATAGGCGGTCGAAGTCCACAGCCCGAGGAAACGGTGCTCGCCATCGACACGGCCGCGGGCATCGAAGGTCTTGACGCCCACGTAGTCGAGCAGCTCGCCCCGATGCACGGTGGCGGTGGAGTTCGCCTTGGTGAGCACCAGTAACTCCGGCTCGCGCGCGCGCGCACGCACGTCACCGCGCAAAATCGCGGCGCTGCTGCGCGGCGCGTGCCGCCGGGCCTGGCTCAGGATCCCCAAGCCCGAGTGGACGTCGGGCACGAGGCGATCCTCGGAACGACCGCGCTGCAGGCGGTAGTGGCGGTAGCCGAGAAACACGAAGTGCCGGCCCTCCATCCAGTCGAGCAGATGGGCGGCCTCGCTCACCTCGCTCGGCGGCAGGGGCGGCGGATCGCTTTCGAGGCGTGTGATGATCTCGCGCACGCGCTCGCGCATCGGCCGCCAGTCGCTGACCGCGACGCGCACGTCGGCGAGCGTTACCTCCAGATCGCGCTGCAGCTTCTCGAGCTGCGCCGGATCGGTGACGCGGTCGATCTCATAGAGCTGCCAGGACTCGGGGTGGGTCGCGTGCGCGCCGTTGCTGCCGAGATCGATCAGCTGCCCGCGCCGATCGCGGCGCACCTGCAGCACCGGGTGCACGATGAGGTGCACGGCCAGCTCGAAGCGGCTGAAAGCCAAGCTGAGCGAGTCGACCAGGAAAGGCATGTCATCGGTGACCGTGAGCACCAGCGTGTGCGGCGATTCGAAGCCGTCGCGGCCGGCCTCCGGGTTGAACACCTTGACCAGCGTGCGCCCCGGAGGTCGCCGCGCGGCGAACGCGAGGTGCGCGAGCGCCGCCTTGGCAAGGTGACGGGGGGTACGTTCGGCGAGATCTTCCTCCGCGACGCCGTGGAAGTAAGCGCGCAGGAAGCGTTGCCGCAGCTCGGCGCGGGGGCCGCCGCCGGCGCGCGCGATGCGCTCGATGAATGCGATACGTGCGGCAGGGATGCTGCGGAGCAGGCGGCTATCGTCTGGAGCAACTGGCGCGTGCATGCCA
>DATIZW010000096.1:0-9723 GCA_035516875.1 Steroidobacteraceae bacterium | reverse complement strand
CATCGCCGGCATTGCCGATGGTGTTGAAGTCGACGCGGCCGTGCGCCTGAACGTATTCGACGACGGCGCGGTCGAAGGCTACGAGCTTCTCGAGCACCGCGCTCGCGCCACCGGCGAGGGGCTCGTGCTCGCGCTGCATGCTGCGCACGGCACCGAGGGCTTCGCGGCTGGTGCGCGTGGCGAGCATCTCGCCGGCGATGAGCACCGTGGCCACCAGGGCAAGACCCAGGCCGAGGCGCAAGCCGATCCCTAAGCGTGGCGCCTGCCAGCCTGGCGCATGGCCGGAGGCCACCGGCGCCCGCGACGGCGGTAACGGGCCGGCGCTACTCATTGGCTGGCTGCATGCGACATAAGCCCCGAGCGACTCCCTATCCCATGATGCGCGCCCGGGGAACTGTGCTTCCGTGGCCGGGATCGCATTACGGCCACGCAAGCCGTGACCGATCAGCCGACTTGCGGCGGGAATACCGTGCTCGAACGCTGCGCTCGCGCTGGGCAGGCAGCGGAACGCTCCGACCGGCGGCCGGCGGCGCTGCCCGGAGGCCGGACGCTTTGCCCTATACTAGGGTGCAACGATGAGGGGCAGCGGAAAGCAATGACCGAGCTCGCGGATACATTTGATGCGGCTTTTTCCAAGGCCGTGGATCTGGGTAATCGGATCGCCGACAAGGATAAGGACGCTGATCTGTGGGACATCGCCGACGGACTGCTCGCCGGTGCGATCCAGTACTGGCTGTACTCGCGTCAGCCGTGCGGTGATCCGCGCTGTCAGGACTGCATGCCGATCAGCACCGCGCAGGGACGCATGGCCGAGCTCAACCGCCTCATCGGGCAGCTCGCATCCGAGAGCGAGTACTTCCACACTCCAACCGACGCCAACGCCGGGCGCGCCTGAAGCGCGCGCCGTCGCCGGCCTTACTCAGCCCGCGGCCTTCACTCTGGCGGCGCCGCCCGTGACCTCGGCGAGTGCCAGCTCGAAGAGGCGAAAGCCTTCCTTCAGCAGCGCCTCGGGAATGGTGAGCGGGGCGAGGAAGCGAATCACGTTGGAGTAGACACCGCACGAGAGGATGATCAATCCGTGCCGTCCCGCCGCCTGCACCAGCGCCTTGGTGAGCTCGGCGTCGGGCGCATCGGCGCGTCCGTTCTTCACCATCTCGACGGCAACCATGGCACCGAGCGAGCGCACCTCGCCGACGCACGGGAAGCTTACCTGCAGGCCCTTCAGCCGTGAGCTCATGAAGCGACCGATCTCCTGCGCGCGTGTCAGCAGCTGCTCCTCGCGCATCACCTCGAGCACCGCCAGACCCGCTGCGCAGCCGAGCGGGGAGCCGGCGAAAGTTCCCCCGAGGCCGCCGGGGCCGGGAGCGTCCATGATGTCCGCCTTGCCGGTGACGGCCGACAGCGGCACGCCGCCGGCGACGCTCTTGGCGATCGTGATGAGGTCGGGCACCACGCCCGAGTGCTCGATGGCAAACATCCGTCCGGTGCGACCGAAGCCGGACTGGATCTCGTCGGCAATCAGCACGACGCCGTGAGTGTCACACACGCTGCGCAGCCGCCGCAGCAGCTCGGCCGGAGCCGCGTAGAAGCCGCCCTCGCCGAGCACCGGCTCGATGATGATGGCCGCCACCCGGGCCGGGTCCACGTCGGCCTTGAAGAGCTGCTCGAGCGCCTGCAGTGAATGCTCGAGCGTCACGCCGTGATAGGGCATGGGGAAGGGCAGGTGGTAGACCTCGGGCAGCATCGGGCCGAAGCCCGACTTGTAGGGCTGCACCTTGCCGGTGAGGCTGATGCAGGCGAGCGTGCGGCCGTGAAAGCTGCCGCTGAAGGCGATGACCGCCGAACGGCGCGTGTGAAAGCGTGCGATCTTGATGGCGTTTTCCACCGCTTCCGCGCCGGTGGTGAGGAAGATGGTCTTCTTCGGCCCCGGCCCCGGCGCCAGCGCGTTGAGGCCCTCAGCCAGCGCGATGTAGCTCTCGTAGGGCGTCACCTGGAAGCAGGTATGCGTGAGCTTCTCCAGCTGCCGCGCGATTGCCTCCCGCACCCTGGGGTGCACGTGACCGGTGTTGAGCACCGAGATGCCGCTGGCGAAGTCGATGTAGCGCCGCCCCTCGACATCCCACAGCTCGGCGTTGAGCGCGCGCTCGGCGTAGACGGCGAGCGAGTTGGTGACACCGCGCGGCACGGCTTGCTCGCGACGGCTGTGCAGTTCGGCATTGGAAGTCAAGGTGTGTTTCCTCATCTATCAGGGTGGAGTTCGGCAGTTGCGCGGTGCGGACACGGGTCGGCTCAGCCGCCGGCCTTGAGCGCCGCGGCACGGTGGATCGCGGCGCGAATGCGCTGATAGGTGCCGCAGCGGCAGATATTGCCGGACATCGCCGTGTCGATCTCCGCGTCCGAGGGCTGCGGCGTCTGCGCCAGCAGTGCCGCGGCCGACATGATCTGGCCCGATTGACAGTAGCCGCACTGCGGCTCGTCCAGCTCGATCCAGGCTCGCTGCTGCGGGTGGCTGTTGTCGCGCGACAGGCCCTCGATGGTCGTGACCTTGCGGCCGCGTACGGCGCTCACCGGTGTGACGCACGAGCGCACCGCGGTACCCTCGAGGTGCACGGTGCAGGCGCCGCACAGCGCGACACCACAGCCGAACTTCGTGCCCGTGAGACCGAGCGTATCGCGCAGCAGCCACAGCAGCGGCATGTCCGCGTCGACATCGACGCGGGTATCCGCGCCGTTGAGATTGAAGCTGATCATTGCACTCCTGCAGCGGGGCGCGGCGCCTACTATACGGCCCTCGACGCGCACCGCGCATCTGCGGCACCCGCGACGTGCCATGCGGGGGCGCAGCGGACCCTCTACAATGCACGGAGGTCAACCGAAGGATGCGAAAGTTACCGCCTTGAGTGCAAATCCCCCTGCCAACGGCGCCAACGGCGCCGCAACGCCCATCGTTGCCGAGACGGTCGTCATCGGTGCCGGCCCGTGCGGATTGTTCCAGGTCTTCGAGCTCGGGCTGCTCGGCATCAGCGCCCACGTGGTCGATTCACTGCGGCATCCCGGAGGGCAGTGCGCCGAGCTCTATCCGGACAAGCCGATCTACGACATCCCGGCGCTGCCGGTGTGCGGCGCGCAGGAGCTGGTCGACCGCCTGCTGCAGCAGATCAAGCCCTTCAAGCCGCAGCTGCACCTCGCTCAGGAGGTGACCGGGTTCGCGCGGCGCGAGGACGGACGCTTTGAGCTCACCACCTCTGCCGGCGTCACCTTCGACGCCGGCGCGGTGGTGATCGCCGCCGGTCTCGGCTCGTTTCAGCCGCGGCGCATCGGCATCGAGGGCGCCGAGGCCTTCGAGGCCGGTGCCATCCACTACCGCGTGCGCAACGCCGCCGAGCTCGCCGGCAAGCAGCTGGTGGTCTTCGGCGGCGGCGACTCGGCACTCGACTGGACGCTCGAGTTGCTGCCGAAGGCAGCGAGCCTCACGCTGGTGCATCGCCGGAGCGAGTTCCGCGCTGCGCCCGCCTCGGTCGCGCGCATGCGCGAGCAGGTGGCCGCCGGGCGCATGCGCTGCTACGAGGCGCTGCCGCACTCGCTCATCGTCGAGGACGGCGCGCTGCGGGGCGTCAACATCCGCCACCCCGACGGTGCGATTGAGCCGCTGACCGCCGAGCGGCTGCTGGTGTTCTTCGGGCTGCATCCGAAGCTCGGGCCGATCGCCGAGTGGGGGCTGGCGCTCGAGAAGCGGGCGCTGCGGGTGGACACCGAGAAATTCCAGACGAGTCTGCCCGGTGTCTTCGCCGTCGGCGACATCAACACCTATCCGGGCAAGAAGAAACTGATCCTGTCCGGGTTCCACGAGGCAGCGCTCGCCGCGTTCGCCATCCAGCATCATCTCTACCCGCAGAAAAAGCAGTTCCTGCAGTACACGACCACCAGCCCCGTGATGCATCAGCGTCTGGGAGTGCCGGACTGACCCGCCATGGATCAGCGCCTCGCTGACCTGCTGCAACTGCTCGAGCTCGAGCGCCTCGAGACCAATCTGTTCCGCGGCGAGAGCCGCGACAGCGGCAGTCCGCAGGTCTTCGGCGGACAGGTGCTCGGGCAGGCGCTGTCGGCGGCCGCCGCGACCGTCGAGGCACGCGTAGTGCACTCGCTGCACGCGTATTTCCTGCGCCGCGGCGACTGCAACGCACCCATCGTCTACGAGGTGGACCGCAGCCTCGACGGCCACAGCTTCTCGAATCGCCGCGTCGTCGCCATCCAGCACGGCCAGCAGATATTCAACATGGCAGCCTCGTTCCAGGTGGCCGAGAGCGGCTTCGAACACCAGGTGGCGATGCCGCAGGTGCCGCCGCCCGAGGGACTGCCGGAGTCGCGCGGTCCGCCGCCCGAGCTCGCGGCGCGGCTGCCGGAGCGCGTGCGCCGCTTTTTCGAGCAGCCGCGGCCCTTCGAGTTTCGCACCGTGCAGCCGATCGAGTACCTGCGTCCGCGCCGCGAAGCGCCGCTGCGCGAGATCTGGTTCCGCGCCGTGGCGCCGATCGAGGGCGACGAGATGCTGCACCGGCGGCTGCTCGCCTACGTGTCGGACTTCTTCCTGCTCGATACGGCGACGCTGCCCCACGGCACCTCGTTCCTGCGCCCGACGCTCGTCATGGCGAGCATCGATCACGCCATGTGGTTCCACCGGCCGTTGCGCGTCGACGACTGGCTGCTGTATGCCATCGACAGCCCGAGCGCCTCGGGCGCACGCGGCTTTGCCCGTGCCAGCGTATTCGCGCGTGACGGCCGACTGGTGGCGAGTGCGGCGCAGGAGGGGCTGGTACGCATGAGAAAGGATTCCTGACAGAGAGCGCGCAGCGAGCCTGCCATGCTCACATCCGTGCTCGCGGTTGTTGCGGTTGTTGCGGCTGTCGCCGCTGTCGCGGCGGACGCCGGCGACGTGACGGCCCTCGAGCGGGTGTGGTCCGGGGTACGCGATTCCAGCGAGCAGGTCGTGATGAGCCTCGAGCGCGGCGCCGCGCCCTGGCCGCAGGTGAGCGAGCTGCGCGTGCGCACCGTCGTCGCGCCAGTGAGCGTGCCGTTTCTCGGCGCGCACGTGCTGTATCTCGAGGAGTTCGTCGAGGACGATCCCGAGGAGCCACGCCGTCAGCTGTTGGTGCGCCTCGAGCCGGCCGAGCAGCGCCACGCGGTGCGCGCGAGCCTTTACACGTTCTCGAGTCCCACGCGCTGGATGCACCTCAACTACCGGCCGTCGCTCGCCGCGGCCCTCGGCCCGCAGGACGTCGTCCCGTCGGCCGGCTGCGATCTGCTCCTGACACGCGCGGGTGACCAGTTCCGTGGCGGCACGCACGGGCATCGCTGTCTCGACCAGAGTGCCGGCATGGCCCGTTATCTCGACTACCAGCTGCTCATCAGCGAGGACCTCTACTGGTATCGCCGGCGGGTGCTGCGGGAGAGCGATGGCGAGCTGCAGCAGGAGGTGATCGGCTACAACCGCTTCGAGCCGAACGAAGCGCGCCTGTACGCCTGCCGCATCGCCTGGTCAGCGAGCGGCGCACGCCGCGACCTGCACCCGCTGCTGACGCTCGACCTTTATGAGGCCGGCGGCCACGGCCGCTTCGTCACTCCCGACGGCCGGACGTTCGAGCTCACGCTGCACGGACGTGACTGGCCCTTCAGCGTCGAGCGCGATGCGCTGCTGCTCTCCATCGAGCAGCCGGGCGCGGACAGCCCGCTCGCGACCGCGTGGGCGCAGATGGACGCGCAGCAGATCAGGCTCGAGCTTGGCTGGCTCGAAGTGCGCTGCGGCTCGATCGCACCCGACTCGGACGAGCTCGCTCAGTGAGGCGCACGCTGCGCAATGGCGGCAATATCCTTCAGCAGCAGCGGATTGAAGCGCTGTGGAGACTCCAACATGAGGAAGTGTCCGCTGTGATCGAGCACGTCGAGCGTGAAGTCCGGGAGTGACCTGCGGATGCGCGCCGCATCGGTCGGCGCGATGTCGGAGTTGATGGCGTATACCGGCACGTGAATCGCCGGCAGGAGCGCCGCGAGGTCCATGGACAGCAGCGAGCGCATGCTGGGAATGGCCACCGCCGGCGGCTCGAGCGACATGTCGTACGCCACCTTCTTCACCAGCAGCGGGTCGGCGCCCTTCTCGAACAGCGAGTCGCTCACCAGCTTGCGCGTCTCGCCGATGAAGTCGGCGCTGAACGGGGCGACGCGCCGCTCGATGTCGCGGGAGCTGAGCCGCGGCTCACCCACCGAGCGCAGCGCCTCGACGGTGATGACGCCGATGACGCGGTTGCCGAGCAGCGGGGTCGCGGCCAGCGCGACCGCCGCACCCATGGAGTGCCCGACCAGCACCAGCTGCGGATTGGGAATCTGCTGCGCCACCGCTACCACGTCCTGCGCGTAGTTGGCGATCGACCAGTCGCTGCGATTGCTCCCCGAGGCGCCGTGGCCGGCGAGATTGACAGTGACCACCGTGTAGTGCGCCTTGAGCGGCGCGAGCTGCGCGTTCCAGTAGTTCGCATCACTTGCCCAGCCATGCACCAGGATCACCGCCGGCTCGCCCTGGCCGTAGACGTGGTACTCGATGTGCACGTAGTCGGGTGACATGGTGATGCGCGGCCCTTCGCCGGGGTCGCCGGGTTTGGCCGCCGCTGCGCCTGCGGCGCTCGTCGCGGCGCTGCCGCCGGGCGCCGCCGCAGGCGAGGGCGTGCCCGGGTGCTGCCGGCCGCAGGCGCCGAGCGCCAGCAGCAGTGCCCAAAGGCCTGCCCGTGTGACGCGTGCGCTCATGCGGCCAAACGTGACATGCGACGCTCTCTCACTGCTCGCGCAGCACCTTACCCGGATTCATGATGCCGTGCGGGTCGAAGGCGCGCTTCACGGCGCGCATGAGGTCGAGCTCGACCGCGCCGGCGTAGCGCTCGAGCTCGGCGACCTTGAGCCGTCCGATGCCATGCTCGGCGCTGAAGCTGCCAGCGCATTCGCGCACCAGGTCGTGGATCGCGCCGCGCACCTGCGACTCACGCGCAAGCAATGCCGCGCCGTCGGCACCCGCACGCTGAGTGAGGTTGAAGTGCAGGTTGCCGTCGCCGACGTGTCCGTAGGCGACCAGGCGTCCCTCGGGGACCTGCGCCTCGAGCCACTTTGCGGCACGTGCCACGAACTCCGCGAGCGCGCTCACGGGAACTGAGATGTCGTGCTTGAGTCCAGCGCCCTCGCGGCGCTGCGCCTCGGGGATGCTCTCGCGCATCTTCCACAGCGCGGCGCGCTCGTGCCCGCTGCGCGCGAGTACCGCATCGAGCACCGTTCCCTGAGCGGCGGCGGCACCGAGCGCCTCCCCGAGCAGCTCGTCCAGCGCCTCCTCGGCGCGCGCCGACGACAGCTCACACAGGACGTACCACGGGTAGGGCGTGCCGAGCGCATCGCGCACGCCGGCAATGTGGCGCGTGGTGAGCTCGACACCGATGCGCGGAATCAGCTCGAAGGAGCTCACGCAGTCGCCGCTCGCCTCGCGCAGCCGCGCGAGCAGCCTCACCGCCGCGTGCACGTCGGGCACGGCGGCGAGCGCGGTAGCGCGGACGCGGATCTGCGGGAACAGCTTGAGCGTCGCTGCGGTGATCACCCCCAGGGTACCTTCCGCGCCGAGGAACAGCGCCTTGATATCGTAGCCGGTGTTGTCCTTGCGCAGCCCCGAGAGTGTCTCGAGGACGCGCCCGTCCGGCAGTACCACTTCGAGTCCCAGCACCAGGTCGCGCATCATCCCGTAGCGCAGCACGCTCACACCGCCGGCGTTGGTGGAGAGATTGCCGCCGATCTGGCAGCTGCCTTCTGCGCCGAGACTGAGCGGAAAGAAGCGGCCGGCTTCGTCCGCCACCTGCTGCACGCGGGCGAGGATGCAGCCGGCTTCCGCGGTCAGGGAGTAATTGACCGCGTCGACGCTGCGGATGCGGTTCATCCGCTGCAGCGACAGCACCAGCTGGCGGCCGGACTCATCCGGCGTGGCGCCGCCGCAATAGCTGGTATTGCCGCCGTGCGGCACCACGCCGATCCGGGCCGCATCGCATAGCGCCAGCAGCCGCGAGACTTCGGAAACCGTGCGTGGCAGCACCACGGCGGGCGTGCGGCCCGTAAAGAGCCGCCGGTGGTCGGTGAGGAACGGCGCGCAGTCCGCGCCGGTGAGCACCGCGTCGTCGCCGAGGATTTCCCGCAGGCGGCGCGGCAGATCCGCCACTGCGGTCGTCAATGGGTGCCGAGCGGGCTGCCGAGGGAGCGCAGTGCGGCGATGCGCTCATCGAGCGGCGGGTGACTCATGAAGAGTCTGCGCAGCCCGCTCGCCACGGTGCCGTCCGCGATGCCGAAGGCGGCGAACTGCCGCGAAGGCAGCGGCTGGTGCACGCGCTTGAGGTCCTCGAGCGCCGCGATCATGTTGGGGGTACCGGCGAGCTGTGCCCCGCCGCGATCGGCGCGAAACTCCCGCTGCCGCGAGAACCACATGACGATCGGTGTCGCGAGCAGGCCGAACACGATCTGCAGCACGTAGAAGGTGAGATACGAGGCAAACCCGCGGCCGTCCTCGGAGCGGAACACGGCGCGGTCGATGATGTTGCCGACGACGCGCGCCAGAAACAGCACGAAGGTGTTCACCACGCCCTGGATGAGGGTGAGAGTCACCATATCGCCGTTGGCCACGTGGGTCATTTCGTGCCCGAGCACCGCCTCGATCTCCTGCCGGTTCATGCGCTGCAGGAGCCCGGTGCTCACCGCCACGAGCGCCGAGTTGCGGCTCGCGCCGGTGGCGAACGCGTTCGGCTCCGGGGAGTCGAAGATGCCCACTTCCGGCATGCCGACCCCGACAGCGCGGGCGTGATGCTCGACCACCGAGAGCAGCCACTGCTCGGTCGGATCCGGCGACTGGCCGATGACGCGCACGCCCATGAACATCTTGGCCTGCATCTTCGACATGGCGAGCGAGACGAACGCACCGCCGAAGCCGAACAGCGCCGCCCACACCAGCAGCCCCTCGAAGCTGCTGCCGCGCTCGGCGAGATAGGTGTCGAGACCGAGCAGGCGCGCCACGATGGTCAGCACCAGCAGCACGGCCAGGTTGGTCACCAGGAACAACACGATGCGTTTCATGACAGTGGCCCTGCCAGAGGGGTGAGTAGGAAAAGCGTGGGCATGCGACCCGCAGGCACTCTACCGTTAGCGCCCGACACCTGCCACATGGGGCCGGCGGGGAGCCTTTCAAGGGCGTGCCGTGCCCGCGCAGGCACACCCTCTCCCATGCCGGGGCGCACCGCGCCCGGCCCGGGTGGCCTCAGCCGATCGCGACTCCGAGCGCCCGCCCCACGAGGAAGCTCACTGCGCAGGCGCCGCCGCCGATCAGCACCATGCGCAGTGCCCCACGCGCCGCCTGTCGCCCGGTGAAGAGCGACAGTCCCAGCCCGACCGCGAACAGTGCGACGAGCGTGATCGCTGCAGCGCTCACCGTAGCGTGCGGGCCGCTCGCTCCCGCGAGGAATGGTGTCAGCGGGATCGCCGCACCGATGCCGAAGGCGACGAAAGACGTCGTTGCCGCCCGCCAGGGCGAGCCGAGGTCGTCGGGATTCAAACCGAGCTCCTCGCGCGCGAGCACGTCGAGCGCCTTGGCTGGGTTGGCGAGCAGCGCCTGACTCACGGCGCGGGCCTGCGAAAGCTCGACGCCGCGCGCCTGATAGATCA
>DATIZW010000095.1:0-5493 GCA_035516875.1 Steroidobacteraceae bacterium | reverse complement strand
GGGGTACGCGAGGAGCTGCTCGACCGGCAGATCGACGCACTCGGCGTGCCGGGGCTCAAGGTAATGCTCCCGGATCCATGCTCCAACGAGGCGTACGAGGCGCGCATGGCGCAGGCCTTCGAGCGCATCCGCGCGCAGGGTGTCACGCACATGGTGTTCGGAGACCTGTTCCTCGGGGACGTGCGCGCGTACCGCGAGAGGCAGCTCGCCGCGGTAGGCATGAGCGGCATCTTTCCGCTGTGGCACCGCGAGACACGCGCGCTCGCGCGCGAGATGATCGCGAGCGGCCTGGTGGCACACCTGGTGTGCGTCGATCCGCGCCGCCTCGGGCGCGAGTTCGCCGGACGGCGCTTCGACGGCCGTCTGCTCGATGAGCTGCCGTCCGACGTCGACCCGTGCGGCGAGAACGGCGAGTTTCATACGGTGGTGTCTGCAGGACCGATGTTCGTCGCGCCCATCGCCGTCACGGTCGGTGCGGTGATCGAGCGCGCCGGCTTCGTGTTCGCGGATGTCGCTCCCGGCGCCGCGAGTGCCGGGCCCTAGACCCGCCCTGGCGTCACACGGCATTCGGGCGCGGCGGCAGCCAGGTTGGTCCATCGGCCTCAGTGGCTGCGCGCGGTGTCCTCGGCTGCGAGCTTCGCCGCCGTGCCGTTCGCCGTACCGAGCGAGGTCGCGTCCCAGCCGCCTCCGAGGGCCTGAATGAGGGCGACGCTCGCGGTCAGGCGGGTCTGACGCAGCGTGAGGAGGGTCTGCGCATCGGTGAGCGCGATCGTCTGCGCGGTGATTACCGTGGTGTAGGCGACCGTGCCCGCCTTGTACTGATTGAGCGTCAGCTGCGCTGCGAGGTTGGCGGACTTGACCGCCTGCTCCTGGATCTGCACCTGCTGCTCGAGGATGCGCAGTGTCGCAAGCTCGTCCTCGACCTGCTGGAAGGCGCTCAAGACGGTTTGCCGGTAGTTGGCGACCGTGGCGTCATACGCGGCGCGCGCCTGGCGCACCTGTGCGGGACGGGCACCGAAATCGAGCAGCGTCTCGCTCGCGGTGCCGCCGAACGACCAGAAATTGTTGGGCGTGCTGACGAGGTGCGATACGACGTCGCTCGCGAAGCCGTAAGCACCGTTCAGCGTCAGGTCGGGAAAGTACGCCGCCACCGCGACACCGATCAGCGCATTGCTGGCGGCCATCTGCCGCTCGGCGGCTGCGACGTCCGGACGCCGCTCGAGGAGGCTCGACGGAACGCCGGTGGGCACGACCGGCACGGCCGTGCCGAGCGTCGCTGGCGGGAGCGAGAAGTCTGCCGGCGGCTTGCCGATCAGCACGGCAATGGCGTGCTCGAGCGTCGCGCGCGTCACGCCCACGTTGATCTGCTGCGACTCGGCGCCCTCGAGCTGCGTCTCGGCGGTGATGACGTCGGTCTTCGCGGCCACGCCGACCTTGTACTGATTCTGGGTGATCTCGAGTGCGCGCTTGTAGCCCTCGACCGTCTGGTCGAGGAGCTGCCGCTGCTCGTCTGCGACGCGCAGCTGGATGTAGTCGCTCGCGAGCGTTGCCTGCGCCGACAGCCGTGCGGCGGCGAGGTCGGCCTCGCTCGCCTGCGCAGTCGCTTCGTTGCTCTCCAGCGTGCGGCGGATCTTGCCCCAGATGTCGAGCTCCCAGGAAGCGCTGCCGACGAGCTCGAACTGATTGACCGGGTGTGAGGACAGCGAGGCTGCCACCCCACCCGTGGAAGCGGACGAGGTGGCCGCTTTGCCACCGCCGCCGCCCGAGCGCAGGCCCGTGGCCGAGACCCCGATCGTCGGGAAGAGACTCGCACGCGTCTGGCTGACCAGAGCGACCGCCTGACGCCAGGCGGCCTCGGAGGCCTTGAGTGTCTGATTCGATACGTCGATCTGCTTCTCGAGCCCGTCGAGCGTTGCATCGTCGTAGACACTCCACCAGTCGGCACCGCTGCCCGCCTCGCGCGGCTCGGCGGGCTTCCAACCTTCGGCCTCCTTGTAGCGCTGCGGCACCGGGGCCGAAGGCCGATGGTAGTTAGGGCCGACTGCGCAGCCGACCAGGACGGCGAGCGCGCTGAGCAACGCGGTCGAGATGACCGCCACACACGTGGCGGTTCGCCGCGCGGAGCTGGTGGAGCAGGGCATGGATGGGAGTGCGTTCATAGGCTTTCAGCGGACGCCTCGGGCGGGACATGCGGCCTCTGCGGGTGCAGCCGTGACCACAGCCGTCCACACCACGCGCCGAAGCGGTCGAGGTAGAGATACATCACCGGCGTCGTGTAGAGCGTCAGCAGCTGGCTGACGAGCAGCCCGCCGACGATCGAGATACCCAGCGGCTGGCGCAGCTCCGCGCCGTCGCCGCTGCCGAAGGCAAGCGGCAGTGCCCCGAGCATTGCCGCCATGGTGGTCATCATGATCGGCCGGAAGCGCAGCAGCGAGGCCGTGTAGATCGAATCCTCGGGCGCGCGACCCTCGCGCCGCGCATCGAGCGCGAAATCGATCATCATGATCGCGTTCTTCTTGACGATGCCGATGAGCAGGATCACGCCGATCAGCGCAATGATGCTGAACTCCTGACCGAACAGCCGCAGCGCCAGCACCGCGCCGGCGCCCGCCGACGGCAGCGTCGAGAGGATCGTCACCGGGTGGATGTAACTCTCGTACAGCACCCCGAGCACGATATAGACGGCGGCGAGCGCCGAAAGGATCAGCACCGGCTCGTTGGCGAGCGATTCCTCGAAAGTGCGGGCCGTACCCTGGAAACTGCCGTGGATGGTGGTGGGCATGCCGATCTCGTTGACCGCCCTGGTGATGGCCTTCTGCGCGTCGCTGAGCGAGGCGTTTGGTGCCACGTTGAAGGAGATCGTGGTGGCGACGAAGGTGCCGTGGTGGTTCACGGCGAGAGGCGTGTTGCCCGGTGCGTAGTGACTGAACACCGCGAGTGGCACGACCGATTCGGCCGCGACACTGACGGCCGAGCCCGTGGAAACCGCGCCGCGCCCGGAATTGGCAAGGGCGTTGGTGGCCTGGTTGCGCGCGGTGTCGGCGGCGATGCTCGCGGCACTGCCATTGGCCGCGGTCGCGCTGGAGGTCACCGTTCCGGCGACGGCGTTGCTCGACTGACTGCCGCTCACCGTGCCGCCGGCGGTGCTGACCCAGAGGTTCTTGAGGGTGTCGGGACTCTGCCAGTACTTCGGCTCCACCTCCATGACCACGTGGTACTGGTTGAGCGGGTTGTAGATGGTGGAGACGTCGCGCTGGCCGAACGCGTCGTACAGGGTGTTGTCGATGGTGGCGGGATTGAGCTGCAGGCGCGAGGCGGTATCACGATCGATGGCGATATCGATCTCCTGACCGTTCTGCTGCTGATCGGAGTTGACGTCGGTGAGCACCGGCTCGTGCTGCAGTGCGTCCGTCAGCTTCGGCGCCCACGTGTAGATGTCCGCCACGCTGTCCCCCTGCAGCGTGTACTGGTACTCGGCATTGCTCTGGCGGCCGCCGACGCGGATGTCCTGCGCAGCCTGCAGAAACAGCCGCGCCCCGGCCACCTGGTTGAGCTTGGGGCGCAAGCGGCCGATCACCTGGTCGGCGGAGAGCTTGCGCTCCGCCTTCGGCTTGAGTGAAACGAAGATGAAGCCACTGTTGGTCTGGCCCCCGCCCTGCGAGCCACCGCCGGTGAAACCGACGACGGTGTCGACCGCCGGATCGGACTGCACCAGCTGAATGAACTGGCGCAGCTTGGTCGACATGGATTGGAACGAGATGGCCTGGTCGGCCTGGATGCCGCCGATCAACCGGCCGGTATCCTGCTGCGGGAAGAATCCCTTGGGTATCTTCCAGAACAGGTAGACGTTGAAGACCACGGTGGCCGCCAGCAGCACCATGATCAGGCCGCGGTTCTGCAACGCCCAGCGCAGCGAGCGCGCATAGGCATCCAACATCGCCTCGAACCCCCGCTCGCTCAGGCGAAACAGGCGTCCCTGGTGCGCGGGATCGCTGTGACCGATGAGGCGCGAGCACATCATCGGCGTCGTCGTGAGCGACACCAGCAGCGATACCAGCACCGCCACCGACAGCGTGATCGAGAACTCGCGGAACAGCCGCCCGACGATGCCGCCCATCATGAGGATCGGAATGAACACCGCAACCAGCGACAGGCTCATCGACAGCACCGTGAAGCCCACCTCGCGCGCGCCCTTGATCGCCGCCTCGAAGCGCGGCATCCCCGCTTCCATGTAGCGCGTGATGTTCTCGAGCACCACTATGGCGTCGTCGACCACGAAGCCGGTCGCAATGATCAGTGCCATGAGCGACAGGTTGTCGAGGCTGTAACCGAGCAGGTACATGGCACCGAAAGTGCCGAGGAGCGAGATGGGCACCGCCACCGCCGGCACCAGCGTCGCCCGGCCATTGCGCAGGAAGAGGAATACCACGAGGATCACCAGCACGATCGCGATCAGCAGCGTGCGCTTCACCGCCTCGAGCGAGGAGCGGATGGTCACCGTGCGGTCCATCGCGACCTTGATGTCGATGTCGGTCGGAATCGAGGCCTTGAGGGCCGGAATCAGCGCGATGACGCGGTCGACGGTCTCGATGATGTTGGCGCCGGGCTGGCGGTAGAGGATGACGAGTACTGCCGGCTGGCCGTTGGCGAGCCCCAGGTTGCGCACGTTCTCGACCGAGTCGAGCACCTCGCCGACGTCCGCGAGGCGCACCGGCGCCCCGTTGCGGTAGGCGATGACCAGGTCGCGGTACTCCGCCGCCTTGCTCGCCTGATCGTTGGTGTAGAGCTGGTAGCGCTCGCCGCCGATATCCATCGAGCCCTTGGGTGTGTTGGCGTTGGCGGAGGCGAGCGCAGCGCGCACGTCCTCGAGCCCGATCCCGTACTTGAAGAGCGGGGTCGGGTTGAGCTCGACGCGCACCGCTGGCAGCGAGCTGCCGCCGATCTGTACCTGGCCGATGCCACTCACCTGTGACAGCTTCTGCGCGAGGATCGTGTCCGCGGCGTCGTACAGCTGCCCCGCGCTGAGCGTCTTCGAGGTGAGCGTCAGGATCAGAACCGGCGAATCGGCCGGATTCACCTTGCGGTAGGTCGGGTTGCTGCGCAGTGCCGTCGGCAGATCCGCGCGCGCAGCGTTGATCGCCGCCTCGACGTCGCGAGCGGCACCGTCGATGCCACGATCCAGGCCGAACTGCAGCGTGACGCGCGCAGCACCGGTCGAGCTCGAGGAGGTCATCTCGGTCACATCGGCGATCTGACCGAGATGCCGCTCGAGCGGCGTCGCCACGGTCGCCGCCATGACGTCGGGGCTGGCGCCGGCCATGCTGGCGGAGACCGAGATGGTGGGAAAATCCACCTGCGGGAGCGGCGCCACCGGCAGCAGGAAGTAGGCGATGGCGCCGGCGAGCGCCACGCCGACGCTGAGAAGCGTGGTCGCCACGGGGCGGCGGATGAAGGGCTCGGACGGGCTCATTCGACTGCCGATCCGCTCGCGCC
>DATIZW010000094.1:0-4049 GCA_035516875.1 Steroidobacteraceae bacterium | reverse complement strand
TAGAGCCGGGAGCGTGTCAGGAAGCGCAACCCCTGCGGTCCCTCGAGCGAGAACATGCCGCCCCGACCTTCCACCACGTCGATGATCAGGTGCGTGTGGCTCCAGTACTCGA
The DNA here is from genome assembly GCA_035516875.1 of Steroidobacteraceae bacterium. GTDB lineage: Bacteria > Pseudomonadota > Gammaproteobacteria > Steroidobacterales > Steroidobacteraceae > 13-2-20CM-66-19. Next base: position 3,937 of record DATIZW010000094.1, on the reverse strand, counting down.
ACTGCGACTCACTCATATAGAACGGCTGGCCGCCGATCTCCCCGAGCAGCACGTCGGCCTCGCCGATCATGAATTCGCCGCGCGGGAAGCACATCGGCGAGCTGCCGTCGCAGCAGCCGCCCGACTGGTGAAAGAGCAGCTCGCCGTGCGATTGCTCGAGCCTCGCAATGAGCTCAAGCGCAGCGGCCGTTGCGCTCACGCGTGTTGCGGTGGCCATTCTCGCGCGATCTTACCGGTGCCGGGGGATTCCAGGGCAGGCCCGTGAGGCCGCGCACGGGACGATGCCCCCGTGCGCGGCCCTCACCTCAGAAGAACCCGAGCGCTTTCGGCGAGTAGCTCACCAGCAGGTTCTTCGTTTGCTGGTAGTGGTCGAGCATCATCTTGTGGGTCTCGCGGCCGATCCCCGACTGCTTGTAGCCGCCGAACGCCGCGTGTGCGGGATAGGCGTGGTAGCAGTTGGTCCAGACGCGTCCGGCCTGGATCGCGCGCCCCATGCGGTAGCAGGTGTTGGCATCCCGCGACCACACGCCGGCGCCGAGCCCATAGAGCGTGTCGTTGGCGATCTCGAGTGCCTCGGCCTGGTCCTTGAAGGTCGTGACCGACACGACGGGCCCGAAGATCTCCTCCTGGAACACGCGCATCTTGTTATTGCCGCGCAGCACCGTCGGCTGAACGTAGTAGCCCTCTTCGAGGCCGCTGTTGATCTTGGCGCGCGCACCGCCGGCGAGCACCTTGGCGCCCTCCTGACGGGCGATATCCATGTAAGAGAGGATCTTCTGCAACTGCTCGCTCGAGGCCTGGGCGCCGATCATGGTCGCCGGATCGAGCGGATCGCCCTGCTTGATGCTGGCGACGCGCTTCAGTGCCCGCTCCATGAAGCGCTCGTAGACGGATTCCTGGATCAGGGCACGCGAGGGGCAGGTGCACACCTCGCCCTGGTTGAGGGCGAACATGACGAAGCCCTCGATCGCCTTGTCGAAGAACGCATCATCCTTGGCGCACACGTCCTCGAAGAAGACGTTGGGCGATTTGCCGCCGAGCTCGAGCGTCACCGGGATGAGGTTCTGCGAGGCGTACTGCATGATGAGGCGACCGGTGGTCGTCTCGCCGGTGAAGGCCACCTTCGCCACGCGCTTGCTCGAGGCGAGCGGCTTGCCGGCCTCGACCCCGAAGCCGTTGACGACATTCACCACGCCCGGTGGCAGGAGATCGCCGATCAGCTCGAGCGCCGCGAGGATCGACAATGGGGTCTGCTCGGCGGGCTTCAGCACCACGCAATTGCCCGCCGCGAGCGCCGGGGCGAGCTTCCAGGTGGCCATGAGCAGCGGGAAGTTCCAGGGAATGATCTGTGCGACGACGCCGAGCGGCTCGTGGAAGTGATACGCGACGGTGTCGTCGTCGATCTCGGCGATCGAGCCCTCCTGCGAGCGCACGCAGCCGGCGAAATAGCGGAAGTGGTCGATGGCGAGCGGCAGATCGGCCACGGTCGTCTCGCGGATCGGCTTGCCGTTGTCCCAGGTCTCGACCGTCGCCAGATAGTCGAGGTTGGCCTCGAGGCGATCGGCGATCTTGTTGAGGATACCGGCACGCTCGGCAGCCGAGGTCTTGCCCCACTTGGCCTTGGCAGCGTGCGCGGCGTCGAGCGCCAGGTCGACGTCTCCGCTGCCCGAGCGCGGGATCTCGCACAGCGCGTGTCCCGTCACCGGGGTGACATTCTCGAAATAGGCGCCGCCGATTGGGGGCACCCATTTGCCGCCGATGTAGTTGGCATAGCGCTTCTTGAAATTGACATGCACGCGCCCGTGCGTGCTGGGCTCGATCTTTGCGGTACTCACTTGGTGCTCCCCTTTGGTGCGACGCGATTGCCGTTCATGAGCGCCCGGCAACGCGGTACAAACCCGCCGCAGCCCTGGCTTCACGCTCGCTCGATTGAAGCACGCTCACCGCGGGACCCGCAGCCCGTAGAAATGTCACTGGTAGGCGTAGAAATGACGTCCTCGGGTAGTAGTAATACGGATACTTGAGCCGCCGAAGGAGCGGCGTAAACTCGAAAGCCCGGCCACCGGCGGCAGGGCATGTACCCGGCATCGGCGGCTGCGAGATCCATCTGTTCCCCCGGCAGCCCCTTCGGAGCGACTCATGATCAAGGTGACGGTTCTCTATCCGAACGCGCCCGGCGCGCGATTCGACATGAACTACTACGTCAGCCGGCACCTGCCGATGGTGCGTGACCGCTGCGCACCCGAGTGCCGCAGCATCGCGGCCGAGAGCGGTCTCGCCGGTGGCGAACCGGGCTCGCAGGCCCCGTACATCGCCGCAGGTCACCTCACCTTCGACTCCGTGGGCGCGTTCCAGAAGGCCTTCACGCCGCACGCGGCCGAGATCCTCGGCGACATCCCGAACTACACCAACACCAAGCCCGTCATCCAGATCGCCGAGATCAAGCTCTGAGCGCGGCACGTCGCACGCGCCGCAGCGGCTGACCCCCGCCGTCGGCGGCGGGCTACGCGCGGGCGGTGCGTGGGCTGCGCTCGCGCACCACCGCCCAGTTGAAGACACCCACGGCGATGGTCACGAGCACGATCACGGACTTGCTGAAGTCCGCGCGCGTCACGAGCGCCAGGCAGATCGCGATGCCGGTGAGCGGCAGGATGAGTCCGCCGCGCAGACGGAAAGTCGCCGCCGCCGGCTGCATCCGGCGCAGCACCGGCACCGCGGCGCACACCGCCACGTAGTAGAAGGTTCGCGCCACCGCCGAGAGCGTCACGTTCCACGCGAAGCTCGCGAACTGCGAGAACGCCCAGACCAGCGCCGCAAAGACCACGATCGAGACGTACGGCGTGCGCCAGCGCGGATGCACGGCGCCGAATGCTCGCGGGAAATCATCCCGCTCGGCGAGCGCGAAGAGGCCGCGCGGCACGGTCAGCAGATTCGCGGAGAGATAGCCGTAGACCGAGATCAGCGCGCCCACCGCGACGAGCACCGCGCCCGGGCCTCCCATGAGAACGCGAGCCGCATCCGCGAGCGGACGCTCGCTATGCGCGGGATCTGCGAGCACGGTGACCACGATCAACTGCAGCGCGCAGTAAAGCGCGGTGAGGATCGCGAGCGCGCTGAAAAGCGCAAACGCCACGTCGCCGCGCGGGTCTCGCGCCTCACCCATCGGGTTGAGTGCCGCCTCGTAGCCGCCATAGGCAAAGAGGAGCAACAGCATCGCCCGCATCCAGGCATCGCCCCCTGCGTGCACCGCGGGGGAAGCTACCGCCGGATGAACCGTGAGCCACGCGAGGCCGGCGGTGCACAGGACGATGAGCGCCGCGAGCTTCGCGACCACCGAGACGTTGCTCATGAGCGTGCCAGCGCCGACGCCGCGGTAGTTCACGGCAGCGAGTGCGCCGACGAAAGCGGTGATGGTGATGAGCCGCGGCAGCGGCTGCGTCGCCTGCGGCCAGAACTCCCCGAGATAGGCCACGAGCAGGTTCACGCTCGCCGCACACGCCGTGAGGCGCGTGAGCAGTGTCATCCAGCCGACCTGTATGCCGAGAAACCGGCCGAAGGCCCGCTGCACGTAGAGGTAGGTGCCGCCGGTGTCGGAGAACTGCGAGGCGACCTCGGCATAGCAGGCAACGATCACGGCCATGCCAGCGCCTGCGAGCAGCACCGCCAGGGGGCTCTCGCGGCCGAGCAAACCCGCAACCGATGACGGCAGGCCGAAGATGCCACTGCCGAGCATGCTGTTGACCGCGAGTGCTACCATGCTCCAGCGGCCGATGGCGCGGACCAGTTGCAGCGGTGGGCTGCGCGGTGGCTCGTCGCTCATCGCGCTCTTGTATCACAAAGCTCGCGAACGCAGAGCCTCCGGCCGGGTGTCTTGAGGAGTCGACGTGCGCTATTCCTATGCGACGCACCTCGAGTGCAGCCTGACCGCCGAGCGCTA
>DATIZW010000093.1:0-3730 GCA_035516875.1 Steroidobacteraceae bacterium | reverse complement strand
CGAGGTCTGAATGCCGATGCCCTTGTCCGGATTCAGGAGTTCCAGCGCCAGCTGATGCGTCGTCCCGCTGCTGTCGACGTAGTCGGCTTCGGAGTTATAGAGGGCGCCCGCGTTCTGCGCCGAGGTCGCGAGCGGTTCAGTTGCATCGACCGGGATGAGGCGCACCTGCGAATAGGTCCCAGGAACGAGACGCAGCCCGCTGGTGATGCTCGAGAGATTGCCGCTGTTGAGCGTAACCAGGTCGATGGTGGTTGGAGTCGACAGCGTGTACTTCGACCAGCCGCTGTCGTCCGGCCCGGCAGTAGCGCTCGTGTTGAACCACACGTCCTGCGTCGTGACCCAAACGTGCTGATACTGTGTCGGGGTGTTGCCACCCTGCGACACCTGGCTGCTTCCCGAGCAGCCGCCGAGGAGCGAGGCGAGCCCGGCGACGCAGCCGAGCGAGACAGGTAGGTGGCGATGGCTCATGCAATTCCCTGCGGGATGGGTGGCAACGATCATCCTACGACGGCGTTGGCGTCGCAACGCGCCAAATGCCGACAAGTGTGTCGAATTGTTCCCGCGTGGAGAGTGTCGCATTCCGCCTACGCGGCGAGCGACTGAAGTAGCCGGGCAAACGGGACGATGAGCTTCCTTGCATAATGCGTTTACGGATCCGGGTCCGGGGGCGCGGCGACAGCCCCCGCGGGTGAGGCTGACGTCCTTTCCGCGCGCCGGCGGGGCGGTGTAGCCTCGCTTTGATGCTGCCTGCGCGGGTACTCGGCGGATTACTGCTCTGGCTCGCGGCCACCTGCGCCGCGGCGCATGCGCATCTGCAGCAATCGACGCCGGCGGACGGCAGCGTGCTGAGCGCTGCTCCCGCGCAGCTCGTGTTGCACTTCTCGGAAGCGGCGCGACTGACGGCGCTCTGGCTCGAAAACGGCAAAACGCGGCAGGCGGTGGGCCCGCTTCCGCAAGCCGCGCAGCCGACCATCGTCGTGGCGTTGCCAGCGCTCACCCCGGGACGCTACGTCGTGAGCTTTCGGGTGGTCGGCGCGGACGGGCACGTCGTGCCTGGCGAGATTCGCTTTACGTTCAATCGATGATCGATCTCGGCTGGCTCGTGCTGCGTGCGGCGAGCCTCCTGCTCACCTTTCAGGCTGCGGGCACGGCGCTGTTTGTCGTCGGCTTCGTGCACATGGTCGGGGAGGGGGGACGCGACCTGCAGCGGTTCGGCCGGCGTGCCGCGCTCGCGGCGACCGCGCTGCTCGTCGCCCAGGTGCTCATTGAGCCCCTGCACCTCGCCGGGGACTGGTCGGCCGTCGGCGTGGCGACGCTGCGGGTGTTCGCGACCTCCTCTGCAACATTTGCGCTCTGCACCTGTCTCGTCGGCATCACGTGCACGGCGCTCGCGCTGTGGGGTCGCGGCCGGCCACGACAGGCCTTGGCAGCTTTGGGCACCCTGCTGACCTTGGGCTCGTTTCTGCTCACTGGGCATACCACCGTGCATCGCGAACGCGGACTGCTCGCTCCGTTGCTGTTGGTGCACCTTGCGATCGGCGCCTTCTGGTTCGGCTCGCTGTGGCCATTGCGGGCGCTCGCTGCGCGCGCGGCACCCGCGGACGCTGCGCGCGTGATAGCGGTGTTCTCGCGCGTTGCCGTGTGGCTCGTTCCGCTCATCGCACTCGCGGGCGCTGCCATGGCGCTGCTCCTGCTGCCGGAGCCGGGCGCGCTGCTCCGGCCGTACGGCCTGTTGCTGCTCACCAAGGCGGTGCTGTTCGCAATGCTCATGGGGCTGGCGGCGCTCAACCGCCAGCGACTACTTCCGGCACTCGCGCGCGCGGAGGCGGGCGCGGCGTCGCGCCTCGTACGCTCCATCGGGCTCGAGTACCTTCTCCTTTGTGTTGTGTTCGCCGTGACCGCGGTCATGAGCGGCGCGCTGTCGCCCGAGGATGGCTGAGGCGGGACGCGCTCAGCCCGGCTCGCTGCGGCGCACGCATGATGGCGCGCCGCACGTTGGCGAGTGGCGCGTGGTCGTCGAGGCGCACCGAAGTGCCCTCGGGAACCACACCCAACTGCCGCCACAGCAGCATCAGGTCCGGGGATACCGGCGCATCCTTCATCTGCGCATAGAGATCCTCGAGCGTGTGCGTGCCGACTGCGGCATCGCCGGTGTGCATTACGCGCTCGATGGGCCAATCCGTCCCGAGCCCTCCGCTCTCGCGCAGCACCGCGCGCAGCGCGTCCTGCAGGCCGAAGCGCAGCTGCGTGCGCCGACGGATGTCGACATCCGCGAGCAGGCAGAACATCGCGCCTCCCCAGTAGGTGCGTCCCCAGGTGTGCGTATGGTCGAGACCGCGGTCACCGCTTTGCGGCAAGCCGCGCGGCATCGAGCGCAGCTCCTCGGCCCACACGTCGGCTTCGGCGCGGTTGCCCGCCTGGACGCGTGCCACGCCCTCGACATAAGTGGCGAGTCCCTCGGAGAGCCAGGCATGCTCGTCGCCGGTGTCGGGCAGCGCGAGATGTGTCATCTCATGGACCAGCACCCAGTCCGACTGAAGCTGCGCACCGCTCACCTCACGCCCGACTTGCACGCGGATGAAGGCGTCGGGGTTGGCGAAGGTCTTTCCGCCGCGCACGCCGTCACCACTTTCCGCGACGATACGTACGCGCGCGGTCCGGGTGGGGAAGCGCCCGTAGTAGCCGCCTACGATCTCGGCCGAGCGCTGTACCCAGGCCATGAGCGGCTGGCCCCCGCCGCTGAACTCGCCCGAATCGAGCTCGACGCGGAGCGTTGCGCCGGCGACGGTGAGCCCGGCCGCCCCGGCGTCAGGTGCCGCAGCCCCCGTGTCGCTGAGCAGCACGAGCGTGCCGAGCATTGCGGCCCGGGCGGCATGGGCGGCGCGCGCAGCGTGACGGTCGTGGGCCACGCTACTTCGGCTCAAGGGGCGCGCTGCGCAACCGCACCCGCCGTGTCCCGTCGGTCAGCGTCATAGCGACTATGGTACAAACAGTCATGGACTCTGCGCGCGCACAGCTGCTCGCCCGACTCAAGGCCGACGGCTACGCCCGGGTCGACGCGGCTGCCGCACGCGCCGCACTGCAGCTCGACCTCGCGGCGCTCGATGCGCTGCGCGAAACGTGGAAACGTCTGCCACGCGATACGTATTTGCGTGATGCCGGGCAGTACCGCTCGCGGCGACACAGCTGCTACGTGCAGACGCCGGCCATGGCCAGGCTCGCACCGGTGCCACATCGGGCCCACTGGCAGCCGACCTCCTACAATGCGCTGCACGGCGGTCTGCAACGCTGGTTCGAGCCCATCGAGCCGGCGGTCGCGAGCGCGTCGGCATGGCAGCAGCTGCTCGGTTCACTCGGCGAGCTGTTCGCCGCGCTGCAGCCGGTCGAGCGCTGGTACATCGAGGCCCACCAATTCCGCATCGATACCGCCGGCGGTATCGGCCGGCCTACGCCCGAGGGTGCGCACCGCGATGGAGTCGATTTCGTCGCCGTGGTGCTGGTCGGGCGCAGTGCAATCCGTGGGGGCGAGACGCGCGTGTTCGATGCGCACGGGACGAGCGGTGTGCGCTTCACCATGGAAGAGCCGTGGTCCATGCTGCTCATGGATGATGCGCGGGTGATCCACGAGACGACGCCGATCCAGTCGGACACCGGGCAGGGATTGCGCGACACCCTGGTGCTCACCTATCGCGCGCGGGGCTTTCAGGCCCCTGAGTGACGCTCAGCGCTC
>DATIZW010000092.1:0-6762 GCA_035516875.1 Steroidobacteraceae bacterium | reverse complement strand
GCTGGGCAACCACGCGACTGATCGTGCCCTTGCCCGAGCCGCTCGGGCCGTCGATGGTGACGATCGGACAGACGGCCTGGCGCGATGCTGGCACGGAGCGCTTCCGCGGGACGTGGCGGCGGCGCATTGTGGCTTCAGAGTGCCTCGATCACGATGCCCGCAGCGCGCGCCGTGCGCTCGAACTGCGGGAAGCTCGTGGCGACGTTGGCCACGTCGGTGATCTCGATCGCGGTGCGGGCCCGCAGCGCCGCCACCGCAAACGCCATGGCAACACGATGATCCCCGCAACTGTCCACCCGCCCCCCGCCGAGCGTCCCGCTGCCGCGGATCCACAGACCGTCCGGCAACAGCTGATGCTCGACGCCGAGCGCGGCAAGCCCCGCTGCCATGGTGGCCAGCCGGTCGCTCTCCTTGACACGCAGCTCGAGCGCCCCGCGCACCAGGGTTTCGCCGCTCGCGCAAGCCGCGGCGACGAAGAACACCGGCAGCTCGTCGATGGAGAGCGGCACGAGCGCCTCGGGCACGGTGATGCCGCGCAGGGCGCTGCGATGCACCTCGACATCCGCGACCGGCTCGACGCCGGGATCCTCCGCGACGGCGCGCGGGTGCACGCGGATATCGGCGCCCATGCGGCGCAGCAGCGAGATGAGCCCGGTGCGTGTCGGATTCACGCCGACGTTGCTGAGTAACAGCGAGCGCTCGGCGGCGAGGCAGGCGGCCACGATGAAGAACGCGGCGGAGGAGAAGTCCGCGGGCACGGCCACGGCCGTGCCGCGCAGGCGCTGTCCACCCTCGAGGGCTATCGTGCGCCCGCTCTGCGTGAGCTCCACGCCGAAGGCGCGCAGCATGCGCTCGGTGTGGTCGCGCGAGGGGTGCGGCTCGGTGACGCGTGTGCGGCCGGCGGCGGCGAGGCCGGCAAGCAGTACGGCGGACTTAACCTGGGCGCTCGCTACCGGCAGGCTGTAGTGAATGGCGCGCAGCTGCGGCGTGCCCTGGATCTCCACCGGCGGCCGCCCCGCGTGTGTATGGATGCGTGCTCCCATCATCTGCAGCGGCGCCGCCACGCGCTCCATCGGCCGGCGCATGAGCGACTCGTCGCCGATCAGCGTCGAGTCGAACCGCTGCGGCGCCAGCACGCCCATCATCAGGCGCATCGCGGTGCCGGCATTGCCCATGTCGAGTGCAGACGCGGCAGCCTCGAGCCCTGCCCTGCCGACGCCGTGCACGAGCACGTCGGTCGCCGCCGGCCGCTCGAGCCGTACGCCGAGCGCCTCGAGCGCGCGCGCCGTCGCGAGGCAGTCCTCGCCGGCGAGAAAGCCGCTGATGTGCGTGTCTCCTTCCGCGAGCGCCCCCAGCATGAGCGCCCGGTGCGAGATCGATTTGTCTCCGGGTATGGTGAGCGTGCCGGAGATCACGCCTCCCGGAGCGACGCGCCAGGCGCTGCGCGGCGCGGCGGTCACTGCACCGCCCGCGGGTAGGACCCGAGTAAGCGGAACAGCGACGCACGCTTGCGCAGTGCGGCGAGCGCGCGCGCCACGCGCGGCTCTTCGGCGTGTCCCTCGAGATCCATGAAGAACACGTAGTCCCATTTGCGCCGGCGCGACGGCCGCGACTCGATGCGCGTCAGGCTCACACGGTGCCGCGCCAGCGGCTCGAGCAGACGGTAGAGCGCTCCGGGTGCGTCGGTGTGCCCGACCGACACCAGCAGCGTGGTGCGATCCTCGCCGCTCGGCGCGAAGAGCTTGCGCCCGAGCACCAGAAAGCGCGTGGTGTTGTCGGCGCGATCCTCGATCTCCGCCGCCAGCACCTTGAGCCCGTAGATCTCGGCGGCGGTCTCCCCGGCGATGGCGGCGCTGCCGCGCTCGTCGCGCGCCCGGCGCGCGCCCTCGGCGTTACTCGAGACCGGCACCTGCTCGACGCCCGGCAGGTGCTCCTCGAGCCACTGCCGGCACTGGGCGAGCGATTGCGGGTGGGAGCAGACACGCTCGATGCGCGTGAGCGCGTTCATGGTCCCCATGAGATGGTGGCGCACGCGCAGCTCCACCTCGCCGCAGATCTTGAGCGGCGAGGTGAGAAAGCGGTCGAGGGTGTGATTGACGGTGCCCTCGGTGGAATTCTCGATCGGCACCACGCCGAAGTCGGCGCTCGCCGCTTCCACTTCGTGAAACACCTCGTCGATCGAGGCGAGCGGCAGCGCGCGCACCGAATGCCCGAAGTGATTGAGCACCGCCGTCTGCGTGAAGGTGCCCTCGGGTCCGAGGAAGGCCACCTTGAGCGGCTCCTGCTGCGCAAGGCACGCCGACATGATCTCGCGGAACAGCCGCAGCACCTCGGCATCGCGCAGCGGCCCGTCGTTGCGCGCGCGCGCCAGGCGCAGCACCTGGGCCTCACGCTCCGGGCGGTAGAAATCCACCGTACGCCCGTCCTTGCCCTTGGAGATCCCGACCTGCTGCGCGAGACGCGCCCGCTCGCTGATGAGCGCGTGGATCCGCTCATCCACCGCATCGATGCGAGTGCGGACCGCCTCGAGGTCGAGGCCGCCGGCGGCCTGCGGTGGGGCCGCTGGCCCGGCCGGTGTCCGGCTGCGGGCGCGGCGCGCTCTGCCGGGGCCGGGAGGACGGTGCTTGCTCGCCATGCGGCTCAGCCTCAGCGCAGCCTCAGACGATGCGCGCCGACAGCACGCCATCGATGGCACGGATGCGTGCCAGCAGCTCGGCGCCGAGCTCGCCATCGGCGTCGATGAGCGTATAGGCGTACTCACCGCGCGACTTGTTCAGGAGGTCGGCGATGTTGATGCCGTGCGCGGCGAGACAGGTCGAGATCTGCCCCACCATGTTGGGCACGTTGCGGTTGGCGACGCCGAGGCGCGTCGTGTTCGGCACGCGTGGCAGCATTGCTTCCGGGTAGTTGACACTGTTCTTGATGTTGCCGTTCTCGAGAAAGTCGCGCACCTGCTCGGCGATCATCACGGCGCAGTTCTCCTCCGCCTCGCCCGTGGAGGCGCCGAGGTGCGGCAGCGTGATGACCTTGGGATGATCCTTGAGGGCACGGCGCGGAAAATCGCACACGTAGGCGTGCAGCCGGGCGGCATCGAGCGCCGCCACCACCGCCGCCTCGTCGACGATCGCGGCGCGCGCGAAGTTGAGAATGGTCCCGTGCGGCTGCATGAGCGCCAGCCGCGCGGCGTTGACCAGACAGCGCGTCTCCTCGTTGAGCGGCACATGCACACTGACGGCATCGGCGCGCGTGAACAGGTCCTCGAGCGACCGTGCCTGCGCGACGCTCGCCGACAGCTGCCAGGCACGCTGCACGGTGATCTGCGGGTCGTAACCGAGCACCTTCATGCCGAGCGCCAGCGCCGAATTCGCCACCTCGACGCCGATCGCGCCGAGCCCGACGACGCCGAGCGTGCGGCCGGGCAGCTCGAAGCCGACGAACGAGCGCTTGCCCGCCTCCACTGCCGCCTCGATGGCCTCGTCGTCGCCGCTCAGTGCGCGGGCGAACAGCCAGGCCGGGCCGATGTTGCGCGCGGCGAGAAACAGCCCGGCCAGCACCAGCTCCTTCACCGCGTTGGCGTTGGCGCCGGGTGCATTGAATACCGGGATGCCGCGCGCCGCGAGCTGCGCGACCGGGATGTTGTTGACGCCGGTGCCGGCGCGGCCGACCGCCCACAGCCCGGCGGGAATGGCGAAGTCGTGCATGTCCGCCGAGCGCAGCAGGATGGCGTCAGGGCGCTCGACGTCGGCGCCCACCTCGTAGTGCTGGCGCGGCAGCCGCGCGAGGCCGCGCGGGCTGATGCTGTTGAGCGTGAGAATGCGGTAGCGCATCGACACTTCAGCCGTAGCGACGCTCGAATTCCCTCATGAACGCCACCAGTGCCTCGACGCCCGCGAGCGGCATGGCGTTGTAGAGGCTGGCACGCATCCCGCCGACCGAGCGGTGCCCGGCGAGATTGGCGAGACCGGCGGCGCGCGCCTCGCTGAGGAAGCGCTCATCGAGCTGCGCATCGGCGAGCGTGAAGGGTACGTTCATCCACGAGCGGCAGTTGGCGGCGACCGGGTTTGCGTAGAAGGCGGAGGCATCGATGGCGCCGTACAGCAGCTGCGCCTTGGCACGGTTGCGCTCGGCCATGGCGGCGAGCCCCCCCTGCGCCTTCAGCCAGCGCAGCACCAACCCGGCCATGTACCAGGCGAACGTCGGCGGCGTATTGAGCATCGAGTGCTCGGCGGCCACCGCGCCGTAGTCCCACACGGCCGGCGTCCCGGGGCGCGCCCGACCGGTGAGATCGGCGCGCACGATCACCAGCGTCAGCCCGGCCGGGCCGAGGTTCTTCTGCGCCCCGGCGTAGATCAGCCCGAACCTCGTGACCTCGAGCGGCCGCGAGAGAAGCGTCGAGGACATGTCCGCGACCAGCGGCACCTCGCCGGTTGCGGGCACGTAGGGGAACTCCACCCCGCCGATGGTCTCGTTGGGGGTGTAGTGGACGTAGGCGGCGCCACGTGTCAGCTCGAGCGCCTCGGCTGCGGGCACGGTGGTGTAGCGCGAGCCCGCCTCGTCGGCGGCGACGTTCACCCGCGCCACGAAGCGCTGCGCCTCGGTGATCGCCTGCTTCGACCAGAGCCCGGTGTTCAGGTAGTCGGCCACGGCATCGGCACGAGCGAGATTCATCGGCGCCGCCGCGAACTGCGCGCGCGCACCGCCTTGGAGGAAGAGCACCCGGTACGCGGCAGGCACGGCGAGCAGCTCGCGCAGCAGCGTCTCCGCCTCCTCGGCGACCGCCGTGAAGGCCTTGCCCCGGTGACTCACCTCCATCACCGAGCAGCCCGAGCCGTGCCAGTCGATGAGCTCATCACGGGCCTGTTCGAGCACTTCCACGGGCAGCGTGGCCGGCCCGGCAGCGAAATTGAACACGCGCACGAGCACCCTTCCGGGACGTTTCACACCATCAGGGAACGTTCGATCTTAGCTGCAGCGGCTGCGGCGCGGTAAGAACTTTCGCCGCTAAGCGTCCGTCGCCGGAGGCGCCGCCCCCGCCCCGGGGCCGGCTTCGGCCAGCGCTCCCTCGTCATTGCCCTCGAGACTCTCGATACGCTCGATGCCGACGAGCCGCTCGCCCTCGTCGAGGCGGATGAGGCGCACCCCCTGGGTGTTACGACCCTGCACCGAGATCTCGTCCACCGCGGTGCGCACCAGCGTGCCGGTGGAGCTGATCAGCATGATCTCCTGCCCCGGCAACACCTGCAGCGCCGCGACCGTGAAGCCGTTGCGATCGGAAGTCTGCAGTGCGATCACCCCCTGCCCGCCGCGCCCGTGGGGCGGAAACTCGGCGAGCGGTGTGAGCTTGCCGTAGCCGCTCGCGGACGCGGTGAGCACGTGCCCCTCGCCGACGACGATCAGCGCGATCAGGTCCTGGCCGGCCCCGAGGCGGATGCCGCGCACCCCGGCCGCCTCGCGCCCCATGGGGCGCACCTCGCACTCGTGGAAACGGATCGCCTTGCCGCCGCTCGTCACCAGCATGATCTCGCGCTCCCCGTCGGTGAGCGCCACTCCGACCAGCTGATCGTTGTCGGCGAGATCGACGGCGATGATGCCGCTGGTGCGTGGCCGCGAGAAGGCCGTGAGCGGGGTCTTCTTCACAGTGCCGGCGCGGGTCGCCATGAAGACGAAATGCTGTGCGTCGTAATTCTTCACCGGCAGCAGCGCGTTGATCTTCTCCCCCTCCTCGAGCGGCAGCAGGTTCACCATCGGCTTGCCGCGCGAGCCGCGGCCGGCCTGCGGCAGCTCGTACACCTTCAGCCAGTACACCTTGCCGCGGTTGGAGAAGCACAGCACGGTGTCGTGGGTGTGGGCGACGAACAGCTTCTCGACGAAGTCCTCGTCCTTCACCGCGGTGGCGGTCTTGCCGCGGCCGCCGCGCCGCTGCGTCTGGTATTCGGTGAGCGGCTGCGCCTTGGCGTAGCCCGTGTGCGACAGCGTCACCACCACGTCCTGCGGCTCGATCAGGTCCTCGGTGGTGAGATCGAGATGATCGCGGTTGATCTCGGTGCGGCGCGCATCGCCGTAGGTGTCGCGCATCTCGCTGAGCTCGGCGCGCACCACCTGCGTCAGCCGCTCGGGGCGCGCGAGGATGTCGGAGAGATCGGCGATGCTGCCGAGAAGCTCGCGGTACTCGGCAATGATCTTGTCCTGCTCGAGGGCGGTCAGGCGGTGCAGGCGCATGTCGAGGATCGCCTGCGCCTGCGCCTCCGAGAGACGGTAGCCGCTGCCGTGCAGCCCGGCGTCGGCGCCGAGTCCCCGCGGTCGGGTGGAGATCGCGCCGGCACGCTCGAGCAACTCGGTGACGAGTCCCGGCGGCCAGGGGCGTGCCAGCAGCGCACTGCGCGCCTCCGCCGGCGAGGCGGCCGCCTTGATGAGGGCGATCACCGCGTCGATGTTGGCAAGCGCCACCGCCAGGCCTTCGAGAATGTGGGCGCGCTCGCGCGCCTTGGCGAGGTCGTAGATACTGCGCCGCGTGACCACCTCGCGCCGGTGGCGGATGAAGGCCTCGAGCATCTCCTTCAGCGACATCAGCTTCGGCTGGCCATCCTGCAGCGCCACCATGTTGATGCCGAACACCGTCTCCATCGGTGTCTGCGCGTAGAGGTTGTTGAGCACGATCTCGGTCACTTCGCCGCGCTTGAGCTCGATGACGATGCGCATGCCGTCCTTGTCGGACTCATCGCGCAGACCGTCCGCGGCGATGCCGTCGATCAGCTTGTCGCG
>DATIZW010000091.1:0-11416 GCA_035516875.1 Steroidobacteraceae bacterium | reverse complement strand
AGGCATGCCTGCTGCGCCAGATACCGCTCAGCGAGGCGGGTGTCGAGGAGATCGCCCGCGGGCTGCTCATGCGCACCGACCTCGCGCTGCCGCTCGATGAGCCGACGCACGCGGCGCAGCGTTACATCGAGCTCGACTCGGCTGCAGTGCAGGGCGCGTTTCAGAAGTGGTTGCGTCCCCAGGACCTGGTACGCGTCAGCGAAGGGCCGCCACCACCTTAGCGCAGCACGTCGCGCGCGGTGGCAGGCATCGCCAATGCGCGCAGCACATCCGGCGATCCGGCGAGAGCGCCCGCGACGCGGCGCACGATGCGCCCGTTGGCGTCGATCAGCACCAGTGTCGGCACCGTCATGACGCGGAATTCGTGAAACAGCCGGCCCGACGCGTCGAGCGTCAGCGGGATCGTGACGTGGTACTGCTCGCGGTAACTGCTGAGATCCTCCGGGCTCGCCCACAACCCCGAGGCGATGCCGAGCCAGCGCAGTGCTGGGTCCGCGGCATGCACTTCAGACTGCTCGCGCGCCGCGCGGCAGTTGGCCGCGAGCTGCGGCCGACTGCTCTTGAGATACGACTCGCACCACGGGGAGAGGAAAGCGAGCACCGTTGCCCTGCCGGGGGCACCCAGGTGGAACGTGCCGCCATCGAGCGTGCTCAGTGTCAGGTCGGGGACACGATCGCCGACCTGGTAGTGCACGGAGGGGACGGCGGCCGCGGACGCGGTCGCCGTGCGGCCCATCGCCGCTGAGTCCGAGGGGGCGCCACTGCGGGCGGCACGCAGTGCCTCCTCGAGCGGCGCATCGGCCAGGTGCCCCACGTAGAGGATGCGCCCACCGCGTGCGATCACGACGTGTTGCGGCGTGACCCGCAGATTGAATGCCGTATCGAGCCGGCCGTCATCGAGAACGATCGGCATGGTGAGGCCGAGGTGCTGGCGATATTCCCGCACGTCGGCGAGTGAGTCGTTGAAGCCGGCGTCGATCGCGATCACTGCCAGGTCGGACCCCGCCGTGAGATAGGTACGCTCGAGGTGCGGCATCTGCTCGCGACAGGGCACGCACCAGGTCGCCCAGAACTTGAGGTACACGGCCTTCGTGTCGTACAGCCTTCCGAGATCGATGCGCTGCCCGTCGATGGTCGTCAGCACCAGCCGCGGCGCGCTCATACCGACGAGCGAGCGACCGGCATCCGCAGCACGCTCGGCACCACTTGGGCTCGCTGCCGCGAGGACCGCTGCCGGCACAAGCCCGAGGAGCGACGCCGCGAGTTTCATCGCTCATCCCGCCATGGATCCAAACAGCACCCGGCGCGCCTCAGCCGACAGCGCCTGGCGCTGCGGGGCGTAGGTGTCTTCGACCCCGGCATAGACACGCATCGTCGCCGGCCGCGCGCGGATCGCCTCGAACCAGCGTCGCAGGTGCGGGAACTCGTCGAGGTCCTGGCCATGCGCGGCGTGCGGCACGATCCATGGATAGCAGGCCATGTCGGCGATCGAGTATTCCCCGGCGATGAACTCGCGCCGCGCGAGCCGCTTATTGAGCACGCCGTATAGGCGGTGCGTCTCGCGCGTGTAGCGCTCGATCGCATAGGGAATCGGCTGCGGCGCGTAAACGCGGAAGTGACCGTTCTGCCCGGCCATCGGACCGAGGCCCGCCATCTGCCAGAACAGCCACGTGAGTACCTCCACCCGGGCACGCCCGCGCGGCATGAAGCGGCCGGTTTTCTCGGCGAGATACCAGAGGATCGCCCCGGACTCGAACAGCGGCAGGGGCGGTCCGCCATCGGCAGGCTCGCGGTCCACGATCGCCGGGATGCGATTGTTCGGCGCAATGGCGAGGAATGCGGGCGCAAGCTGCTCGCCCTTGCCGAGGTTCACCAGGACGACGCGGTACGGCAGCTGTGCCTCCTCGAGGAACAGCTTCACCTTGAGTCCGTTGGGAGTCGGCCAGAAATAGAGCTCGATCATCGCGAACCGCCTGGCGCTGCCGCCACAGGTCGTGACACCGGCGCGCCCCGCTCCTTGACCATGACCACCAGCAGCTTCGCCGGCGTGCGCGCGCTTGCGTTGGCAGCCTTCACGTGCACGTCCGCCGGCCCCTCGAAGAAGGTTCCTCCGGGCCCGAGCGTGACGGGTGGCTGCCCCGCGACCTGCATGATCACTTCGCCCTCGAGCACGTAGACGAACACGTCCGCGTCGTGACGGTGCGGCAGGGATGCCCCTCCCGGCGGATACTCGACCGTGAGCATCAGCGCCTCCTTCCCTGGCACGTCGGGGAGCTCGCGCTGCATCAGCGTGCTCACCGTGGCGGGGGCAGGCGTCGCCGCATCGCCGCCCATCCAGGCGAGTGTGCCCGCAAGCAGCGCGGGCCAGCGCGCGCGTCGCCAGATGTCGGTGGCTTGGCTTGTCATCATGTCCGCAGGATAGCGCGGAACTGGCTCTCGCCAGGAGCCACTTTCGGCTCTTTTCAGGGATCCAGTCGCAGCGGCAGAACCGGGGTGCGGTCGGTGCACGCGCCCTGCCCGCAGCGTGTGCCGCTCGTGCGCGGGGGCTGAGCCACGGCGCGGCGGCCGCGAAGGCGGTGCGCGCGGACTTTGCAGGTACCATACCGGCACCCGTGTCCGCACCGCTCACACTGGCGAGTCTCCTGTCACGCGGCCTGCGCGCCCTGCACGGCGCATGGCTGCGCTTCGGCCCGCGCCGCGCAGCGGCCACATGCGCCTGCGTTGCCGCTCTCTGCCTGGCGACGGCCGCCCTGCCGGCCGCCGCGGCGGCGGCGCCGACGCAGACGGCGCAGGCAGGGGCGGCGAGCGGCGCCGATCCGTGGTGGCAACATGCGGTGATCTACGAGATCTATCCACGCAGCTTCCAGGACTCCAACGGCGACGGCATCGGCGATCTCAACGGCATCGCACGCCGGCTCGACTATCTCGAGTCACTCGGCGTCGACGCCATCTGGATCACTCCTTTCTATCCCTCGCCGCAGGTGGACTTCGGCTACGACATCTCCGATTACGAGGCGGTCGATCCCCTTTACGGGACGCTCGCGGACTTCGACCGCCTGCTTGCGCAGGCGCGGCAGCATCACGTCCGCATCCTCCTCGACATGGTCCTCAATCACACCTCGGACCAGCATCCCTGGTTCCTCGAAGCCGCGCGCTCGCGGAACTCACCCCGCCATGAGTTCTACCTCTGGAGCGACGGGCGCACCGTCGAGAGCGCACGCCGCCCGCCCAACAACTGGGTGAGCCTGTTTGGCGGCTCGGCCTGGCAGTACGTGCCAGCGGTCGGGCAGTTCTACTACCACCGGTTCTACCGTCAGCAACCCGACCTCAACTGGCGCAATCCGAGCGTCGAGCAGGCAATGTTCGCGGCCATGCGCTTCTGGCTCGACCGCGGGGTTGCCGGCTTTCGCCTCGACGCCATTACCGAGCTGTTCGAGGATGAGCAGCTGCGCGATGCGCCGGTGCTCGGCGGAGTCAACGCTCAGGGCGATCCGATCCTGAGCGATGTCTACACCAAGAACCTGCCCGAGGTTCACGCTGTCATGCGCCGCCTGCGCGCCACGATCGACGGCTATCCCGGCGAGCGCGTCCTGATCGGCGAGACCTACGTGCCGACCACCGCCGACCTCGATGCCTGGTATGGCGGTGCGGCGCACGACGAGCTGCAACTGCCGATGGACATGCTGCTGGGTCTCGGCAGCCAGCTCGATGCCGACACCTTCCGCCGCCACCTGCTCGAGGAACAGACGCAGCTGCATCATTCGCAGCCGCTGTTGGTGTTCGACAATCACGACAACGTGCGCAGCTGGGACCGCTTTGGCGACGGCGTGCACAACGCGCAGATCGCCCGCATCGTCGCCGCGCTGCTGCTGACCTCGCGCGCCACCGCGCTCCTCTACCAGGGTCAGGAGATCGGTCAGACGACCGCCACGCCGACGCGTGTCGAGGACGTGCGAGACCCGATCGGCATCACCGGCTGGCCGAAGCAGAAGGGACGCGACGGCGAGCGCACGCCCATGCAGTGGGACGATTCCAACCCGCAGGCGGGCTTCAGCACCAATCCCCACACCTGGCTGCCGGTGACGCCAAACTATCCCACCGTCAACGTGCGCAGCGAATCCGCCGATCCCCGGTCGCTCCTCAACTGGTACAGGAGTCTCATTTCCCTGCGACGCAGCAATGCGGCACTGCGCAGCGGTCGCGCCGTGATGCTCGATACCGACAACAAGGACGTGCTTACCTACGTACGTGTCGCTGCCTCCGGCGAAGCAGTACTCGTTTCACTCAACATGACGGCGCGCACGCAGTACGTCTCGCCGGGTCTGACCGCTGCCGGGGTGCGCGGCTCACGGCTGCACACGCTGCTCTCGAGCCCCGCAGCCTTGCCCGACGCGGCTGCGAATGGGCGCATCCGCCTGCCGGCGTTTTCGGCCTGGGTGGCGGCGCTGCGCTAACGGGGCGCGCCGGCGCCCTGGCAGGCCGGTGCGGTGTCATAGCGTTCCCACAGCCGGTTGCGGAACTTGCAGCTCGGATCCACCCGTTCCTTGAGGGCGAAGAACCGCGCTGCGGCGGGGTACGCCTCGAGAAACTGCTCGCGCGTCGCGATCAGCTGATAGGGCAGGTAATAGGTGCCGCCTTCGGCGAGTGCGGCATCGATAAGCGCGCGCGTCCAGCGGTCCGCCGCAGCGCGCTCGTGCGGCTGCCTGCCCTGGTGGAAATAGATGACGAAGCCGAACATCTCCCGCGGCGCCCACGCCAGAAGGGTTTCGTGGTCCGCCAGCGCGTGGCGTATCGAGACGTTGAGCACGTTGGCATCGGCGGCGCGCAGCACCTGTGCCATGCGCGCGACGAAACTGTCGAAGTGCGCAATGGGAACGAAATACTCCTGCAGGGCGTGCGTGTAGGGTGCGCCTGGGTCCGGCTCGAGCGTCGCCGCGTCGTAGCTGGCTTCGTAGTTGCGCCACTCGACTCTGCGTCCCGCGTATTGCGCGGGGTCGTAGAGGTACTGGCGGATCTGCTTGCCGAACGGACCGTCCGACAGCCAGCTCAGCAGAAACCTGTCGCGCGCCGAGGCGGCGTGCACCGGCGCCAGGCGCTCGGGCACGTTGACCTCGCTGTCGGTGGTGAGCCAGCTGACCGCAGTCAGTTCGTGGTAGCGCGGCGGGTAGAGGTCGGCGTTGTGCAGGACCACCCGCGGGTCGTCGCGAATGTGAGCGAGAAAATAGTCCTTGTAGCTGCCGACCGGAAGCTGGCGCACGACGCGCACGATGGCGGTATCCGGCACGAGGTCAAACGTGGCGGCAACGATTACCCCGAGACCGCCGTAGCCCCCGATCGCACCGCTGAAGATTTCCGCGTTCTGCACGCGGCTCGCGCTGATCACGCTGCCGTCGGCCAACACGATGTCGAGAGACACGACTGAGCCGACGAGCGCGCCCTGACCGACGTAGCGGCCGTGCGCATTGACGCTCAGCGACCCGCCGACGGTGAAATTCGCGTAGCTCTGCATTACCTTGAGCGACAGCCCGCGCGGATCGATGATCTCCTGGATGGCGCGCCAGGTGATGCCCGCTTCGACAGTGATGCGACGCGCCTGCGGGTCGAAGGCCAGTACCCGGTTCATCGCGCGCATGTCGAGAAACAGACAACGGTCGGTCGCAATCTGGCCGCCCTGGCTATGGCGCGCACCGCCGATGCAGATGGGACCCGCGTGCGTGCGCACCGCCTCGACCACGTCCGCGACGCCGTGCGGTGTGACAATCTGCTCGACAGTTGTCGGATCGAGTCCCGTTACGTCGTTGACGACCGGGAGCGCCGGCGCCGCGGCCGCGGCCGTCGCCGCGATGGTGCAGGCGGCAAACAGCGCGACGCGCGGAAAGCGCATCCACGCGCTCCTCACGGACGCCGCCGCATCGCGCGCCGTGCGCGGCATGCCCTGCGCGCGGCCGTGCACTGTCCAACAACCGGGCTCACAGGTAAATTCTATCCCCGGTACGCGGAGCGAAGCCTTGGTTTCCGCCGGCTCAGATGTTGACGAACCGCACACCCTCGAGGTGGAGAGCGGGCTGCGCGTCTCGGCGCGCCTGGTGCGGCCGGCGGCGGCGCGTGCCTGTTATGTCCTGGCCCACGGCGCGGGGGCCGGGATGGATCATCCGTTCCTGCGGGCCACCGCTGCGGAGCTCGGCGCACTCGGCATCGCGACGCTGCGCTATCAGTTTCCGTACATGGAGCGGCGCTCGCGGCGGCCCGATCCGCCACCGCTGTGCCACGCGACCGTGCGTGCGGCGGTCGCCGCGGCAGCGCCTCTCGCAGCGGCGCTGCCGCTGTTCGCGGGCGGCCGCTCCTTCGGCGGCCGCATGACCTCACAGGCCCAGGCACTCGAGCCCCTCGCAGGCGTGCGTGGGCTCGCCTTCCTCGGCTTCCCGCTGCATCCGGCGGGGCGAGCGTCGGGCACGCGCGCCGAGCACCTGCAGCAGGTGCGCATCCCGATGCTGTTCCTGCAGGGTTCGCGCGATGCCCTCGCCGAGCGCTCGCACCTCGAGGTGTTGATGGGGCGGCTCGGCGCGCGGGCGACGCTCAGCCTGGTGGACGAGGCGGATCACTCCTTCCACGTCCCGGCACGCAGCGGCCGCACGGATGCTGAGGTGAGGCGCGCGCTGCTGCAGGTGCTGTGTGCGTGGATGGACTCTCTGCTGTGAGCCCGCGCTCTCTCGAACGCTACGCCGCCAAGCGCAGCTTCACGCGCACGCCCGAGCCGCCAGCCAAGTCGGCGGGCGCCCGTAACGGACCGCTGCTGTTCGTGGTGCAGAAGCACGCCGCGCGGCGGCTGCACTACGACTTTCGCCTCGAGCTCGACGGCGTGCTCAAGTCCTGGGCCGTGCCGAAAGGCCCTTCGCTCGACGTCAGCGACAAGCGCATGGCGGTCGAGGTCGAGGATCACCCGTTCGCTTACGCCTCGTTCGAAGGCGTGATCCCGGCGCAGCAGTACGGAGCCGGGAAGGTCATCGTGTGGGATTGCGGGCCCTACTCTCCGGACGAAGGCGCGCAGTATGCCTTCGCCGATCGCGCCGCGGCCGAAGCGCGCCTGCGCGCCGAACTCGCCGCGGGAAAGCTGAGCATCTTTCTCTGCGGTGAGAAGCTGAAGGGCTCCTTCACGCTGGTGAAGACGAAGAGCGCCGAGTGGCTGCTGATCAAACACCAGGATCGCTTTGCGCAGCCCAACGACGTGCTGGCGCGCAGCGCCTCGGTTCTCTCGGGGCTGACGCTGGACGAGCTCCGCCCCGATGAGCCGCCGGCGCGCCTCGAGGCGGCGCGGCTCGCCCCGAGCGGGCCGGTCGAGAGCATGCCGGGACAACTCAAGCCGATGCTCGCAGA
Source organism: Steroidobacteraceae bacterium (assembly GCA_035516875.1). GTDB lineage: Bacteria > Pseudomonadota > Gammaproteobacteria > Steroidobacterales > Steroidobacteraceae > 13-2-20CM-66-19. The sequence goes on along the minus strand of DATIZW010000091.1, from coordinate 4,042 downwards.
GAGCGGCGACGCGCCACCGCGGTCCGAGCCGCAATGGCGCTACGAGCCGAAGCTCGACGGTTATCGCGTGATCGCGTACGTCGAGGGCGGTCGGGTGCGCCTGCAATCGCGCCGCGGACTCGACCTGACACCGTTTTTCCCGGAGATTGCGGCCGAGCTCGCCGCCCAGCCCGGCGGGCAGATGATTGTCGACGGCGAGATCGTCGCACTCGATGCGGCGGGCCGCCCCTCGTTCAACGCACTGCAGAATCGCGCCCAGCTCAGGGGCAGCGCGGAGATCGCCGCGGCGCAACGCGATGCGCCGGTGGTGCTGGTGTGCTTCGACCTGCTGCACTTCGCCGGGCTCAATCTGCGCACGGCTCCCTACGGCGAGCGTCGCCGCTACCTCTCGCAGTGCCTGATGCCAGCGGCGCACCTGCAGCTCGTACATGCCTCGGACGATGCCGAGCGGCTGTACGCCGTCTCGCTCGAGCACGGCTTCGAGGGCATCATCGCCAAGCGGCTCGACAGTCCCTACCAGGCCGGGCAGCGCTCGCATGCCTGGCTGAAACTCAAGGCGGCGCAGTCGGCCGAATTCCTGATCGGCGGCTACACGCGCGGCAACGGCGCGCGCGAGCCGCTCGGGGCGCTGCTGCTCGGTTATCGCGAAGGCAAGGCGTTGCGCTACGCCGGTCACGTCGGCTCAGGACTCGATGACAGGCTCGTCCGCATGCTGCTCGAGCGCACCGCGAAGCTCAGACGCTCCGACTCACCTTTCGCCGGCAAGCCTCCGCTACATCGCCCAACGACCTGGCTGAAGCCGCAGCTCGTCGCCGAGGTCAGGTACAGCGAGTGGACGCCGGCGGGAATGCTGCGCGCGCCGGTGTTCGTGCGGCTGCGGGATGACGTCGCGCCGCAGAGCGTCCGCCGGCGCGCCGGCGCAGCCGCTACCCGCCTCGACGCCGTGGCCTCTCCTGTCCGCGCGGCTGCGTCACGGCTGACAAGCGGCGCGGCGCTGGCCACCGGCCAGACCCACACGAGCGGCGTGGCCGCAAACGAGGTCACGGCGGTGCTCGATCAGCTCGATGACCCGGCGAAGCGCATGGACCTCAGGGTCGGCGGCGCGCGCATCAGCCTCACCAACCTCGACCGCATCTACTGGCCTGCGCAGGCAGCCCCGCGTCGTCCGGCGGTCGACAAGCGCGATCTCCTGCGCTACCTCGCACGCGCTGCGCGCTACATGCTGCCGCATCTCGCCGATCGGCCGTTGACCATGATCCGCATGCCTGAAGGCATTGACGGGGAGCGCTTCTTCCAGAAGCACTGGTCACAGCCCCTGCCGGAGTTCGTCGAGTCGGTGACCGTGTTCTCCGAGCACAAGGACGAGCGCCACCGCTATCTGCTCGCCAACAACCTGCCGACGCTGCTGTGGCTCGGGCAGGTCGGTACGCTCGAGTTTCACGTCTGGCACTCGCGCGCGCAGCTCGCGCCCGAGGCGGCAGGCGTCAGCACCGACTACGCAGGCTCCCTTGCCGCGCTCGAGTCCTCGATCCTCAACTACCCGGACTACCTGGTGTTCGACATCGACCCCTACATCTACTCCGGCAAGGAGGCCAAGGGGGCGGAGCCGGAGCTCAACAAGCGCGGCTTCGCCGTCGGTAAGCGGGTGGCATTCTGGCTACGGGCGCTGCTGCGCGAGATGTCACTCGAGGCGGTCGTGAAAACCTCCGGCAAGACGGGGCTGCACGTCTTTGTGCCGATCGAGCGCACCGTGACGTTCGATGAGGCCCGTCACATCTGCGAGACCATCGGTCGTCACCTGATGCGGGCACACCCGAAGGACATCACCATGGAATGGGCGGTCGAGAAGCGTACCGGCAAGATATTCATCGATTACAACATGAACGTGCGCGGCAAGACCCTCAATGTGGCGTATTCACCACGCGGGGTGCCGGGCGCCCCGGTGTCCATGCCGCTCAGCTGGGAGGAGCTCGAGGCGGCAGAGCCCATGGACTTTACGATCAACAACGTACCCGCGCGGTTGGAAAAGAACGGCGACCGGTGGCATGATGTACTCGAGTCAAAACAGAGCCTTACGAAGGCTTTCGGTGTTGATGGTGAGAATTAGGTCCAGCTTGCGTTAGTGGGAATCAGCTCCAGGTTGCGTTAGTCGTTGCGTTAGTCAAGGTGTACACATGGCCGCGCGTTCCATCGGTTCTCTGACGGTGTCCTTCGGATTGGTCGCCATTCCGGTGAAGCTCTACACCGCCACACAATCCTCGAGTGCCATCTCCTTCAATCTGCTGCACAAGAAAGACGGCTCGCGCCTCAAGCAGCAGTACGTGTGTCAGAAGGAGGGCGTCGTGGTGGAACGCGACGAGATCGTCAGGGGGTACGAGTTCGCCAAGGACCAGTACGTACCCTTTACCTCGGAGGAGATCAAAGCGCTCGAGGAGGTCGGTACCCGCGCGGTGGAGATCGCCGAGTTTGTGCCGATCGAGTCGGTCGACCCCGTGTACTACGACAAGACCTACTACCTGGCGCCCGACAAGGGCGCCGCCAAGCCGTACGCACTGCTCACGGAAGCCCTCAGGCAATCGGCTCGCTGCGGCGTCGGCCGCTGGGCCGCCCGCGGCAAGGGCTACATCGTCATACTCCGTCCAATCGGCGACGTGCTCGCGATGCAGCAGTTGCACTATGCGGAGGACGTGCGCCCGGCGGGTGAAGTGGACGTCCCCAAACCCGAGGTCAAGGCCGCCGAGCTCAAACTCGCGCAGCAGCTCATCGACCAGCAGACCGCCGAGCGTTTCGATCCGACGGCGTTCAAGGACGATACGCGCGCCCGCATCCACGCGGCCATTCAGAAAAAGGTGGAACAGGGCACGGAGATTTCGGTGTCCGAGGTCGCACCCGAGCGCGAGGGCAAGGTCATCGACCTGATGGAAGCGCTACGCGCCAGTCTGCAGCGCGGCGAAAGCGCACGCGAGCAGGTGAGTCGTCTCGGTCCGCGCAAAGCACCCAAGCGCGCCGAGGAACCGGTGAGAGCGGCGCGCAGGAAGCGCAACGCCTGAGCAGCGCCGCGGGGCGCAGAGGGTGGGGATGCGTTCCTACAGCGTACGGGACGTCGAGCGGATCCTGCGTCTCTCTCCCGACACCACGCGCAACCTGATCAAGTCCGGTTTCGTCAAACCCTCACGCGGCGCGCGGCGCGAGTATCGCTTCTCGTTCCAGGATCTGATCGTGCTGCGCACGGCGCGCGCGCTGATCGACGCTCGCATCTCGCCGCAGCGCATCCGCCGCTCGCTCGAGCGGTTGCGTCACGAGCTGCCGGAATCCATGCCACTCTCGGGACTCTCGATCAGCGCGGTCGGCGACCACGTCGTGGTGCGCGACGGCGAGAGCCACAGGCAGGTGGATAGCGGCCAGTATCTGCTCGGCCTCGACGTGAGAGTGGAGAACGGCGTGCTACAGGTGGTGGAGCACCCGCAGCAGCCCGCCGTCGGCACCCCAACAGCGACCCCGCCTACGGCGGACTGGTTCGGCCAGGCACTCGCGCTCGAGGGCAGCGACCCGGAGGCGGCGCTCAGCGTCTGGCGGCGCGCGGTAGATGAGGATCCGCGCAACGCCGCGGCGTGGACCAACTGGGGACGACTGCTACACGAGCAGGGCAAGACGCAGCAAGCGGCCGACGTTTACCGGCGCGCGCTCGCGCAGGTCGGCCCCGACCCGCTACTGCTCTTCAATCAGGGCGTGCTGCTCGAGGACCTCGGCAATCCGGCCGCCGCCCTGACGGCATACCAGAGCGCGCTCGAAGAGGATCCGGATCTCGCCGACTGTCATTACAACCTCGCGCGGCTCTACGAAGCGCTCGGCAAACCGCAGCACGCCATTCGCCACCTCGGACAGTACCGGCGGCTGGTCGGCGGCGACAGCCGCTGAGCGTGAGCGGAACGCTGACATGAGGACCTGGGTCGGAACCTCCGGCTACAACTACCCCGAATGGAAAGGCAGTTTCTATCCGGAGAAGATGCCGGCGGCGAAGATGCTGCCGTTCTACGCGCAG
>DATIZW010000090.1:0-12586 GCA_035516875.1 Steroidobacteraceae bacterium | reverse complement strand
GCGCACCAGTTCACATTTCCGCCGGCCGCAAGGCCTGTGATTATTTGGTGACACCTCGCCGGGACGCCCGCAGTTAAGCTTTCGCGTATGCACCAGATCGGTGTGGTCGGCCTTTCCTATCGCCACGCGGCCGTGGGTGAGGTGGCGCGCTTTGCCCTTCCACGGGGGGAGGTCCCGGCCAGGTTGCCGGCGCTGCGCGCGAGCCTCAAGGCCGCTGAAGTTCTCTACGTCGGCACCTGCAACCGCGTCGAGGTGGTGTACTCGACCGATGACGGCGCGCCGGCGGGCGATGCACGCCAGGTGGTTTTTCGGATCCTCACCGGGCGCGAGGCCGACGCGGGCGAAGCGGCGCGCGTCCTGCGCGCATGGACCGGAGAGGCGGCGGTGGAGCACCTGTTCCTGGTCGCCTGCGGGCTCGACTCGGCGCAAACCGGCGAGCTGGAGATTGCCGCGCAGCTGCGTCTCGCGTGGGAAGACTCACGCGCGGCCGACAGCTGCGGACCGGTGCTCGATCGCCTGGTGGGCGAGGCGCTCAAGATGGCTCGCGACGTGCGGCGGCTGTCCGCCGGCTTGCGCGCCCCGTCGCTCGCTGACCTGGCGGCGGACCAGGTGCTGCAACACCTCGGCGGGCGGGGCGGCCGCGTGGCGCTCGTCGGGGTGTCCGCCATGACGCGCCGCTGCGCCGCGATTCTGCACGAAGCCGGGGTGGCACTCCTCATCGTGAACCGCACGCTGGCGTCGGCCGAGGAGCTCGCGGCAACCGTGTCCGCCGAGGCTGTGCCGCTCGAGGGCTTCCGCGCGCAGCCGCCTGCGCTCGAGGCGCTGGTGTTGGCCGCGGGCGGTGGTGAGGCCGTGCTCGATGGCGAGTGTCTCGGCAGGCTCAAGTCATCGGTGACACGCTCGCCGCTGCTCGTCGACCTCGGCGTGCCGCCGAACGTCGAGCCGGGGGCAGCCGCGTGCGCCGGACTTGCGCGTACCGGCATGGACCAACTCATCGAGGCGGCGCAGGGCCGGCGGCTCGTGCAGCTGATGCGGCTCGCGCCGGTGCGTGCGGCGATCGATGAGCGCCTCGCACGGCTGCGCACCGAGCTCGCGTTGCGCGCCATCGGACCACGGCTGGCGCAGCTGCGTGCCGCCTTCGAGCAGATCGCAGCCGAAGAGGTCGAGCGGGCGCTCAAGGGCGAGCTGCGCACGCTCGATGCCCGCGAGCGCGGTCAGCTCGAGCGGCTTGCCGGCACCGTGGCGCACCGGCTCGCCCATTTGCCGCTCGCGGGACTGCGGGCCGCCGCCGCGCACGCCGGCAGCGATGCGGTCGAGGCGTTCTTCGACGGCGCGCGCGCGAGGCGCGAGACTACGGCACCACGGTCGCGCCGTTCCCCCCGCGCCACCGGGACGGAGAAGACATGACGAAGCTGCCCACAGAGCGGGCGCAGGAGGCGCCGCACCCGCACTCGGCGGAGCTCTACGCCCGTGCCTGCCGCGTGATCCCGGGAGGCGTCAGCTCGCCGGTGCGCGCTTTCCGCGCCGTCGGTGGGACACCCCTCTTCATCGCGCGCGGCGCGGGCGCCAAGGTGTTTGACGCCGACGGTCGCGATTACCTCGATTTCGTCGGTTCCTGGGGCCCGCTGATCCTCGGTCACGCGCACCCGGCGGTGATCGCCGCGGTGAGCGCGGCACTCTCGCGCGGCAGCACCTTCGGCGCGCCGTGCGCGGCGGAAGTCGAGCTCGCCGAGCGGATCGTGTCCGCCTACCCGGCGGCCGAACAGATACGCTTCGTATCCTCCGGAACCGAAGCGGTCATGAGTGCCATCCGCGTGGCACGGGCGTTCACCGGCCGCGAGCTGATCGTCAAGTTCGCCGGCTGTTACCACGGTCACGCCGACCATCTGCTGGTGGCGGCGGGGTCTGGGCTCGCAACCTTCGGCAAGCCGTCGTCGGCGGGCGTCCCGGAGGCGTTCACGGCGTGCACGCGCGTGCTGCCGCTCGACCACGAGGCAGCGCTCGCGGAGCTCTTCGCCCGCGAGGGCGGCCGCATCGCCGCCGTCATCATCGAGCCGGTGCCCGCCAACCACGGGCTGCTCCCGCAGCGACGCGAATTTCTCGAGGCCCTGCGCCGCGTGACCAGCACGCACGGTGCGCTTCTCATCTTCGACGAGGTGATCTCCGGCTTCCGTGTGGCGCGCGGCGGCGCCGCCGAGCTTCTCGGCATCAGCCCGGACCTCGTGACCTTCGGCAAGGTGATCGGCGGCGGTATGCCGGTGGGTGCCTTTGGCGGTGCGCGGCGTATCATGGCGCGCCTTGCACCCGACGGTGATACGTATCAGGCGGGCACGCTATCGGGAAATCCGGTGGCGATGACGGCAGGGCTCGCGACGCTCGAAGTGCTCGAGCGCGAATCCGCCTGGACGCGGCTCGAAGCGCGCGGCGCCGAGCTCGAGCAGCTTCTCAAGCCGGTGCTGGCGCGGTCGCGCATGCCGATGCAGCTGGTGCGCGTCGGGTCGCTCTTCTGGCTGTCGTTTCACGCAGGCGGCGCGCCGCGCACCGCCGCAGCGCTCGGCAGCGCCGAGAGTGCCCGCTTCGCGGCATTCTTTCATGCCATGCTCGCGCGCGGCGTGTACCTGCCACCTTCGCCCTACGAGGCCTGCTTCCTCTCGCTCGCTCACGAGCAGGCGGATCTTGAGCGCTTCGCGCAGGCGCTGCGGGCGGCACTGGCGGCCAGCGAATGAAGGCAACGCGCGTCTTTCAGCTGACCGCGCTCGCGCTGGTGCTGGTCTCGGCCGTGCAGGTCGGCTGGTGGCTCCTCGACCAGCACGCTTACACGGTGGAGAAGGTGCAGGTCGCCCGCGCCACCTATGCCGAGCAGGCGGCCGCGGCGCAGGCGCTGCTCGATGCGGGGGTGAGCGGCGCGCGTGTCGAGCAGCTGCTGCCCTCGATCGTCGTCAGCGACGGTCGTGCGCTGCTGGCGCCGCAGCTGGCGCAGGCGCTCACCGGCGAGGAGCGTCGCCGCTACAACCAGTACGCCTGGGAGGGCTCGTTCTTCCTGCTGGCGCTCGCGGCTTGCATCGCGGTGATCGCGCGCGCGCTGCGCGCGGAGGCGCGGGTCCACGAGGAGCAGGAGAGCTTCCTCGCCCTCGTCTCGCATCAGTTCAAGACGCCGCTTGCGAGCCTGCAGCTTTCGCTCGAGACGCTGGCGCTGCGCGCGCCGCCGCCGGATGCGGCGCGCCGTCTCATCGAGCGGATGCTCGCGGACGTTGCGCGCATGGAGCAGATGGTGACGCAGATCCTCGAGAGCGCGCGGCTCGAGCGCGGTCGCATCGAGCTGAAAGCCGAGCCGCTACAGCTCGCCGGCGCCACCGCGCGCGTCATCGTGCAGCTCGAGGAGCGCGCGCGGGTCGAGCAAGTGGCGATGGCGAGCACCATCGCGCCGGACCTCTTCGTCGTGAGCGACCCGCTGGCGCTTGACGTCGTGGTGCGCAACGTCCTCGAGAATGCGCTCGCCGCCGTGCACGGCGGGGGCAGCATCGCGCTCAGCGCGCGGGCGGCGAACGGCGCCGTGCAACTCGAGGTGCGCGACAGCGGCGTGGGCTTCGGGCCCGCAGATGGCGCGCGCTTGTTCGAGAAGTTCACACGATTGCCGGGTGGTGGCAGCCGCTACGGCACCGGTCTCGGTCTTTTCATCGTGCGGCGGCTCATGGAGCTGTCCCAGGGTAGCGTGAGTGCCCACAGTGACGGGCCGGGGCGGGGCGCGACGGTAACCCTCGCCTGGCCGGCCGCCGCAGCGCCGACCGCGGTGGCTTCGCTGGCGGCGCAGACGCCGCCCGCGCAGCGCAGCGCCCCGCTCGAGGAGCCGCGCTCGTGAGTACCGCGAGCGCCGCGACGCACGTGCTGGTCGTCGAGGACGATCCGCACCTTGCGGCCGGTGTCATGGAGAACCTGCGCGCGGAAGGGTACGAGGTGACGAGTGCGGGCACGGGCGAGCAGGCGCTCGAGTGGCTCGCGACGCACGGCTGTGCGCTCATAGTGCTCGACGTGATGCTGCCCGGAGTGGACGGTTTCGGCGTGTGCCGCTCGCTGCGCGAGCGTGGCGACAGCACTCCGGTGCTGTTTCTCACCGCGCGCGGCGATCCGGCCGACCGAGTGCGCGGACTCGAAGCCGGGGGGGACGACTACCTCGCAAAGCCCTTTCACCTGCAGGAGTTCCTGCTGCGCGTGCGTGCGATCGTGCGTCGCTGGGAGTGGTACCGCAGCGCCTCCGCCACCGCGGCCACCGCGCTGCTGCGCTTCGGCGGCAACGAGGTCGACTTTCGGGCCTTTCGCGCCCGCGCCTGGAACGGCGAGGCGCAGGAGCTCACCGAGAAGGAGGCCATGATCCTCAAGGTGCTGGCCGAGCACGGCGGCGAGATCGTCTCGCGCGAGGACCTGCTCGAGCGCGTGTGGGGCTACGACGTATTTCCCTCGACGCGCACGGTGGACAACTTCATCCTGCGCCTGCGAAAGCGCTTTGAGAAGGATCCCGCCAACCCACGCCACTTCCTGACCGTCTGGGGCGTCGGCTACCGCTTCCTCAAGGATGGTGAGCCGTGAGCGCGGCCCCCGCGTTGCGCATCGGCACGCGCGCCTCGGCGCTCGCCCTGTGGCAGGCGCGGCACGTCGCCGCGCGAGTGCGCGAGCAGCAGGGGGCACCGGAGGTGCAGCTCGTCCACATCACGACCACGGGCGATGCGCAAAGCGAAGTGCCGCTGTGGCAGGTCGGCGGACGCGCCTTCTTCACGCGCGAGATCGACCGCGCCCTGCTTCGGGGTACGGTGGACGTCGCCGTGCACAGTCTCAAGGATCTCTCGACGCAGCTCGAGCCCGGCCTCGTCCTGGCTGCGACCCTGGCACGGGCGGATGCGCGTGACGCCCTCGTAAGCGCGGGTGGTGCGCCGCTCGCGGCGCTGCCGCATGGCGCGCGCATCGGCACCAGCAGCCTGCGCCGCCGCGCCTTTCTCGCGCGGGCGCGGCCCGACGCGGCGCTGCTCGAGCTGCGTGGCAACGTGCCGACCCGTATCGAGCGGCTGCGGCGCGGTGACTACGACGCCATCGTTGTCGCCGTTGCGGGACTTGCACGGCTCGGCCTCGACTCACAGGTCAGCGAATACCTCGATGCGGAGCGCTTCCCGCCGGCGGTGTCGCAGGGCGTGATCGGCGTCTGCGCGCGGGCCGATGATGGCACGACCTTACGCTGGCTGAGCGCCCTCGATGACCCCGAGGCCCGCCTGGCGACGAGCGCCGAGCGTACGTTGCTCAGGCACCTCGAGGGCGGATGCCAGGTGCCGCTCGGGGCGCTGGCGACGGTGCGCGATGGCACGCTGGCGCTCATGGCATGCGTGTGCGCACAGGACGGCACGCAGCACCTCGCGGCACGCGGCGAGGCGCCGGCGCTGGCGCACGAAGCCGTCGCGCTCGGTCAGCGCATCGCGAGGGAGCTGCTCGGGCGTGGCGCGGGCGAGCTCATCGGCTCGCAGCGCGAGGCGCACGAGGTGGAAGAGCCATGAGCGTGGCGTCCAGGATGCGCCCGGTGGTCGTGACACGCGCCGAAGGGAGCGACGGGCCCTTGAGCCGCGAGCTGCGCGGCATGGGACTCGATGTACTGTCCTGGCCAGCCATGAGCATCGTCGCCGCCGATCACACCGCTCTCAGCGCGGCACTCGCTGCCGTGCAGGACTTTCGCTGGATCGTCTTCGCCAGCCGCCATGCGGTTGCCGCCGTGCTCGAGCGGCTGCCGGCGGCGCCCCCTGGGGTGCGCATCGCGGCGGTGGGCAGGGCCACTGCACTCACGCTGCGCCAGCGCGGCTGGCCGGTGGACCTCCTGCCTGAGGAGGCGAGCGCTGCGGCACTCGTGGCAGCCTTCGCCGCCGAGTGGACGGCGGCCGACGCCGGGACGCGCATCCTTTTTCCCGCAAGCTCGCGGGCACTCCCCACGATCGCCGCCGGCCTGTCACAGCTCGGCGCCCGCGTCACGCAGGTGGAGGCCTACCGCACCGAGACGGGACGCCTCGATCTCGCCGAGTGTCGCGCCTGGATCGCGCGCGGCACCATCGGTGCGGTGACATTTGCGAGCCCCTCCGCGGTGACCGAGCTCGCACAGGCGCTCGGGGAGGAGGATTTCGAGCGGCTGCTGACCGACGCCGCGGCGGTCGCGATCGGACGCACTACCGCGCGCGAGCTCAGCACGCGCGGCCACGCGGCAGTGGTCGCCGAGTCCGCGACACTGCACGGGCTTGCACTGACTACCCTTCGCCTCATGCAAACGAGAGCTTGATTCCATGGGATTCCCGAGAGAAAGACCGCGACGCACGCGCCAGTCCGACGCCTGGCGGCGCCTGGTGCGCGAGACACGCCTCAGCGTCGAATCGCTGATCTATCCACTCTTCGTGGTGCCGGGACACGCGGTACGTCACCCGGTCGAGAGCATGCCCGGCATCTGCCAGCTCTCCGTGGACGAGGCGGTGAAGGAGGCAAAGGCAGCCCACGTCGCGGGTGTGCCGGCGGTACTGCTGTTTGCGGCTCCGGCGAGCAAGGACGCGCTCGCGAGCGATGCGCTCGACCCGCGGGGGCTCGCGGCGACGGCGATCGCCGCGATCAAAGAGGTTTGCCCGCAGCTGCTCGTGTGGGCCGACGTGTGCCTGTGCGGCGCCACCGATCACGGCCACTGCGGCCACGTGTCGGACACGGGCGTCATCGACAACGACTCCTCCATCCGCACGCTCGCGCAGGTAGCGCTCAACTACGCCCGCGCCGGAGCGGATGCGGTCGCACCGAGCGACATGATGGACGGGAGGGTCGCGGGAATCCGCGCGTTGCTCGATTCCGAAGGACTCACCTGTACGCCGATCGTCGCCTACGCCGCCAAATATGCCTCGGCCTTCTACGCGCCGTTCCGCGAAGCGGCCGAGTCGGCCCCGGCCTTCGGCGATCGGCGCTCCTACCAGATGGATCCGGCCAACGCGCGCGAGGCGCTGCGCGAGGTGCTGCTCGACATCGAAGAAGGTGCCGACCTCGTCATGGTGAAGCCGGCCGGTCCCTACCTCGACATCATTCGCCAGGTGCGCGACGCCGTGCGTGTACCCGTCGTGGCCTACCAGGTTTCCGGAGAGTTCAGCCTCATCAAGGCCGCCGCAGCACAGGGCTGGATCGACGAGCGCGCCGTCGTGCTCGAGACGCTGACCGGCATCGCGCGCGCTGGCGCAGACCTCGTGATCAGCTACTTCGCGGTCGACGTGGCACGGTGGCTGCGCTCGTGAGCACGCCCCCCTCGGTCACGTCCACCGCACCCGCCGGCGCCGACAGCGCATTCCTGCGCGCCTGCCGCCGCCAGAGTGTCGCCCACCGGCCGATATGGATCATGCGCCAGGCGGGACGTTATCTGCCCGAGTACCGCGCGCTGCGCCAGCGGGTGGATTTCGCGGCGCTGACGCGAACCCCGGAGCTTGCCGCGGAGGTCACTCTGCAGCCGTTGCGGCGTTTTCCGCTCGATGCCGCGATCCTCTTCAGCGACATCATGACGCCCCTGCAGGGCATGGGCGTGGAGCTGACGTTCGAGCCCGCGCCGGTGGTGCGCTCGCCGCTGAGGAGTGAGGCACAGATCGAGGCGCTGCCCGCGTTGGTTCCCGCGCGCGACGTGCCGTTTGTGCTCGAGAGCATTCGCCTGGTGCGCGCCAACGCACCGCGCGGCGTGCCGCTCATCGGCTTTGCCGGCGCGCCGTTTACCCTGTTGTGTTATCTCGTGTGCGGCAGGCCCTCCAAGGAGTTTGCCGCGGCGCGTGCCTTTCTCTACGCGCAGCCGCAGGCCGCCGAGCGTCTGCTCGTACGCCTCGCCGACGCGATGGCGGCCTATCTCGCCGCGCAGGCCGCAGCGGGCGCGCAGGCGCTCATGCTGTTCGAGTCCTGGGCGGGACTTCTGGCGCCACGCGAGTTCACGCGGTTCGCGCTGCCTGCGGTCGAGCGCACGGCCGCGGCGCTGCGCGCACTCGGGGTGCCACTCATCTATTACGTGAATCAGGGCGCAACGCTGATGCCGGCGGTGGCGCAGCTCGATGTGGACGTGGTCGGTGTCGACTGGCGCTCGGAGCTGTCACAGGTGCGCCGCGTGCTCGGGCCGGGCAAGGCCGTGCAGGGGAACCTGGATCCCGCGGCGCTGTTCGCCCCGCCGCAGGAACTGCGCCGGCACGTGGATACCGTGCTCGAGGATGCCGGTCCCGCTCCCGGGCACATCTTCAACCTGGGCCATGGGATCTGGCCCGACACCGACCCGGATGCGGTCGCGCGGCTGGTGGATTACGTGCATGAGCGGCGCTAGCGACTTTGCCGCGATCGCCACGGCCTATTTTCACGACCTGCAGCGGCGGTTCTGTGCCGCGTTCGAAGCCCTCGAGCCGCAGAGCCGCTTCGCGGCGCGCAGCTGGACCAAGCCACAGGGCCATCCGCTCGAGGGGGGCGGCGAATCACGCTTGCTGCGCGGCGCGGTGTTCGAGAAGGTGGGTGTGAACGTCAGCCATGTATGGGGCGTGCTCTCGCCAGCGGCGCGTCCCCAGGTGAGCGGCGCCGAGGCCTCCGACGGGCGCTTCGTCGCCTGCGGCATCTCGCTGGTCGCCCACATGACCAACCCGTATGTGCCGACGGTGCACATGAACCTGCGCTACCTGTCGACGAGCCGCGCGTGGTTCGGCGGCGGCGCCGACCTGACGCCGGCCTTCCCATTCGAGGAGGACACGAACGAGTTTCACGCGGCGCTGCGCGGCGCCTGCGACGCCTATCGTGAGGACGCCTACCCCGAGTTCAAAGCATGGTGCGACCGGTACTTTTATCTGCCGCACCGGCACGAGCCCCGCGGCGTTGGCGGGATCTTCTTCGATGATCTCTCGAGCGGTGATGTTGCCGCCGACTTTGCCTTCGTGCGCTCAGTGGGTGAGGCGCTGCTCGGGGTCTACCCGCGGCTGGTCGCGCGGCGTAAGGACAGCGCCTACGACGAGGCTGCGCGCGAGCGGCTGCTCTACAAGCGCGGACGCTACGTCGAGTTCAACCTCGTTTACGACCGTGGCACGCGCTTCGGCTTCAGTACCGACGCGGATCCGGAGGCGTACCTGATGAGCCTGCCGCCGGTGGCGAAGTGGTGACGGGGATCGGGACCACGGTCGCGGTGGTCCGCTTCAGCCAGCTCACGGGGGTCGTCCAGAATGCACGCGCCGCGCGCGCCGTTGCGGCGGCGCGCCAATGCTCGCCGAGCACGGCCGCAATAGCCTCGAGCGTGTCCGCCGGCGGCTGCCACAGGCGTCGCAATCCGCGGTATGTTGCCACGGGCCTCTCCATAGGTTGCGCTTAACTTAAAGAGTCTCCCAGAGCGACCAAGGTTCCGGCAAAAAGTGTTGCCGCGGAGCGACGTTCGGTTTAAACGCAATCCGGGAACGGCCGCTCTAAGGATCAGATGACAGAGGCGCAGGCCGGAGACTCGCGGGTCGATTGGGAGGGGGCGCTGCTCCAGCGCGCCCGTGCCGGAGACACGCGCGCATTCGAGCGGCTGTACCGCGAGCACGCCGGCAAGGTCTACGGGCTGTGCCTGCGTATGACGCGGGACGTGCAACTGGCGGAGGACTGTACGCAAGACACTTTCATCAACGCCTGGCGAGCGCTCGCGGGATTCGAGACGCGCAGCTCGCTTTCGACCTGGCTGCACCGCATCGCGGTCAACGTAAGCCTGGCGAAGCGTCGCAAGAGCTCACCCGTCGAACCGGCCCCCGAAGAGAGTGAAGACGCCCCGGCCGCGTGGACGGTCGAGACGCCGGTCGAGGTCGAGGAGATCGAGACCGCCATCGGGGCGCTCCCGGACGGCGCGCGCGATGCCCTGGTGCTGCACGCGCTCTACGGCTACTCCCACGGAGAAGCTGCGCAGATGCTCGGTATCGCCGAGGGCACGTGCAAGGCCCAGCTGCACCGCGCCCGCAAGCTGCTGCGCGAGAGACTGGGAATGGAGGTCAACTGACATGACAGGTCGGGAAGGTCCGGACGGACGCACGCTCGTCAAATCGCTCGGCGAGCTGCCGCAGTCGATCGAGCCGCCGCGCGACCTGTGGCCCACCATCGAAGCTCGTCTCGGCGGGATCGAGGCCCCGGCACCTGCCGCGACGGCGGCGCAGTCGATCGGTCGGCGCCGCAGCGCGCGGCTGCGCTGGTTGGCCGCGGCCGCGATGATCGCGAGCGTCGCGGTGGGGGTGTGGATCGGCCGGAGCCTCCTGCCGCTTCCGGGCGCCGTGCCCGGCGCTCGCTCACCGGCGAGTGCGGCGAACGATACATCCGCGGTGACCGGTGCGCCGACCGCGCTCGATGCCGCCTACGTCGCCGATCCGCGTTATGAGCGGCAGCGGGCCGAGCTGCTGCGCTCGCTGCAGACACGGCTGGCGGCGCTGCCGCCCGCGTCGCGCGCCAAGGTGATGGCCAGTCTCGAGACGATTCAGCGGGCCAAGGAGGACCTCGAGCGCGCGCTCGGCAGGGATCCGGGCAATGCGCTGCTGCAGGAGCTGCTCGTCAACACGTACCAGGATGAGATGCGCGTCCTAACGGATGTGCGCGAGGCCAGCGACCCTGGCGAGGGGATCTGAAGATGCGTAGCGCCTTGTGGCTGTCGCTGTCGCTGCCGGCACTCTGTGCGAGTGCGGTGGTGTACGCCTCGAGCGACAAAGTCTTTGACCGCACGGTGGCGGCGCAGCCGCGCGGCGTCGTCGACATCTCCAACGTGAGCGGCAAGATCGACGTGAAGGGCTGGGATCGCCCCGAGGTCAGTGTACATGCCGAGCTCGAAGACGACGTCGAGCGCGTCGACGTCGCGAGCGAGGGCAGTCATACCACCATCAAGGTGGTGCTGCCGAGCCACTCGCACGGCGGCGAGGCACGCCTGCACGTGCAGATCCCGAAGGACAGTGAGCTGAACGTGTCGGCGGTGAGTGCCGACGTGACCGCGAGCGGGGTGCTCGGGGCGCAGCACCTGAGTGCGGTGAGCGGCGAGGTGACCGCCGAGCTCATGGGCGGCGATGCCGAGGCCAAGACCGTGAGCGGCGACATCAAGCTCAAAGGCCATGGCCAGGCGGTGCGGCTGCGCGTCAGCACGGTAAGCGGCGATGTGCACGTCGATCACGGCGCGGGAGATTTCGAGGCGAGCACGGTGAGCGGAGCGCTGGTGGTGTCGCTCGACAGCGCACGTGCGGTGCGCGCGCACAGCACCTCCGGAGACCTGCGCTTCGAGGGCAAGCTGACACGCGGTGCAACCTTCGAGGCCTCCTCGGTAAGCGGCGATCTCAACGTGCGCGCCAGCACCGAGGGCGGCTACGAGTACGAGGCGTCGAGCTTCAGCGGCGACATCAGCGACTGCTTCGACGTGAAGAGCGAGCGTACCGGCAAGTACATGCCCGGGAGCCGCCTGCAGGGCACGCGCGGCGAGGGTGCCGGACACGTGCGGCTGAAGACGATGAGCGGCGATATCCAGCTCTGCGATCGCAGCTAGCGAGTGCCGCGGACGGCGCACGGCGTAGGCCGGGCGCGCAGCGGTCCGCGCACCCGCCCGGCAGCAGCGGGTTGCTACAATGCGGCGGTGCCACCGAACCCATCCACACTCGCTCGCGCGCTGCTTGCCTGGCACGCGCGCGAAGGGCGGCATGATCTTCCCTGGCAGGCGCAGCGCACGCCATATCGCGTGTGGGTCTCGGAGATCATGCTGCAGCAGACCCAGGTCGCGACCGTCATCCCGTACTACCGGCGCTTCATGGCGCGCTTCGCCGACGTGCGCGCGCTCGCCGCGGCCCCGGTCGATGAAGTGCTGCACCTGTGGTCGGGGCTCGGTTACTACGCGCGCGCCCGCAACCTGCATCGCGCGGCGTTGCGGATCCGCGACGAGTATGGCGGCGAGTTCCCCGCTGACTTCGCCGGGATCGCCTCGCTCCCGGGTGTCGGCCGCTCCACGGCGGGGGCGATTCTCGCCCTGAGTCGCGGCGAGCGCTTCCCCATCCTCGACGGCAACGCGCGGCGCGTGCTCGCGCGGTACTTCGGCGTAACGCGCCCGCGGGCGGAGCCCACAGGCGAGAGGCGCCTGTGGGAGCTCGCCGAGCGCTGCACGCCGCAGACGCAGCTCGCCGAGTACACGCAGGCAATCATGGATCTCGGCGCCACGCTGTGCGTGCGGCGCAAGCCCCTCTGCGCACGCTGTCCGCTTGCGTCTTCATGTTTCGCCCGCCGCACCGGACGCCAGCACGAGTTACCCGCGCCACGTCGCGCCTCGCCGCGGCCCCGCCGCGAGGTGTTCATGGTGGTTGCGCTCGCCGACTCGGGCGGGGTGCTGCTCGAGCGGCGCCCCGAGAGCGGGGTCTGGGGCGGGCTGTGGTGCTTGCCGGAATTCTCCACCGCCACGGCAGCGAGAGCCTTCGCCCGCGACAGCCTCGGCGCCGCCGGCGCCCCGCGGCCGCTCGCGGCGCTCGCGCATGCGTTCACGCACTTCGATCTGACGATCACACCGCTTCTGGTGCACTGTGCGCAAGGGACTAGCGTCATGGAGCCGGGC
>DATIZW010000089.1:0-9248 GCA_035516875.1 Steroidobacteraceae bacterium | reverse complement strand
CGAGGTCATCGAGGAGTGCCTGGGCCGCAAGGCGCAGAAGAACCTGCTGCCGCTGCAGCTGGGCGACGTCCCCGAAACCTACGCAGACATCGACGACCTGGTGCGCGACGTCGGCTACCGGCCGGCGACCCCGATCGAGGTGGGGGTACGCGCCTTCGTCGACTGGTTCTGCGAGTACTACGGATACGCGCGCTGACAAACCACGCCGGGAAATTGCGCGCGCCCCGAGTGATGAGCCGGCGCGCCCCCCGAGATGCGCAATTTCCCCGGGGCCCCCGGTAGAATCGGCGCGGCAAACAAGCCTTACCGGAGCACTCCCATGGCCGTAACCCCGCCGCAGCCGCGGCCTGCGATGCAGGTGCCACTGCTCGACCTCAAGCCGCAGTTTGAGCCGCTCGCGGCCGAGATTCGCGCGGCCATCGACAAGGTATGTGCCTCGCAGCACTTCATCCTCGGACCGGCGGTGCGTGAGCTCGAGGCGGACGTTGCGGCCTACAGCCAGTGCCGCTTCGGCATCGGCGTGTCCTCGGGCACCGATGCGCTGCTGCTCGCACTCATGGCACTCGGCATCGGCGCGGGGGACGCGGTCATCACCAGTCCCTTCACGTTCTTCGCCACCGCGGGGACCATCGCCCGCTGCGGCGCGCGCCCGCTGTTCTGCGACATCGAGCCTGCGACCTTCAACCTCAGCACCGAGGCGGTGGCCGAGTTTCTCGAGCGGCAATGCGAGCCGCGCGAGGGCGTGCTCGTGCACCGTGGCAGTGGCACGCGGGTGCGCGCACTCATGCCGGTGCACCTCTACGGTCAGGTGTGCGACATGGTGCCGCTCATGGAGCTCTCGCGGCGCCACGGGCTCAAGGTGATCGAGGATGCCGCGCAGGCCATCGGGGCGGCGGACGCACGGCAGCGCCGCGCCGGCAGTTTCGGCGAAGTCGGCTGTCTGTCGTTCTTCCCGACCAAGAACCTCGGCGCCTTCGGCGATGCCGGGATGTGCGTCACCAACGACGCCGCGCTCGCCGAGCGCATGGACATCCTGCGCGTGCACGGCGGCAAGCCCAAGTACTACCACGCCCTGATCGGCGGCAACTTCCGCATCGACGAGCTGCAGGCGGCGGTGCTCAACGTGAAGCTGCCGCACCTCGACAGCTGGAGCGCGGCACGGGCGCGCAACGCCGCCTTTTACGACGCCGCCTTCGCGCGCGCGCTCGGGAATGCGGTGCGCACGCCGCGCCCGCTCCCGGGCGGCCGGCACATCTACAATCAGTACGTGATCCGGGTACGTGGCCGCGACGCACTGCGCGCGCACCTCACGGCCGCCGGCGTCGGCACCGAGATCTACTACCCGGTGCCGCTGCACCTGCAGCAGTGCTTCGCCTACCTCGCTCACAAGCCAGACGACTTCCCGCACGCCGAACAGGCCGCGCAGGAGGTGCTGGCGCTGCCGATCTACCCCGAGCTCACCGAGACGCAACTACAATACGTCGTCGACACGGTTGCGGCCCACTATCGCTGAGGCGCTGAGGCGCACCGCGGTCTCGAGAGTGGCTACGCCCACGGCCGCGGTTGCCGCTGCCGCGTATGGCGGGTGTGGCGAGAGGGCGAACACGAGGAGAGCCAAACCATGACGCTCACGCTCCGTCCCGGCCCGCGCAGTCCGCTGTGGGCGGAACTCGCGGGTCATGCCGCACGCCTTGCCGCCGTGCCGGTACAGGAGCTCTTCGAGCGCGACCCGGGGCGCTTCCAGCGCTTCTCGCGCGAGCACACGGGGCTCCTCATGGACTTCTCGCGCCAGCGGCTCGACGAGATCGCACTCGCGAAGCTCTGCCAGCTCGCCGACGCGACCGGACTGCGCGAGCGGATCGATGCGATGTGGCGCGGTGAACACATCAACACCACCGAAGACCGTGCCGTGCTGCACGTGGCGCTGCGCCAGCCGCCGGGAGCCACCCTCGGTGGGGCGGAGGTGGCGCAGGCGGTGATGACCGAGCGCGCGCGCATCCTCTCGTTCGCGCAACGCGTTCGCTCGGGCGAGATCCGCGGCAGCACCGGGCAACGGTTCTCTCTGGTGGTGAACGTCGGCATCGGCGGATCGGACCTGGGTCCGGCCATGGGGGTGCAGGCGCTGCACGCCTACACCGGCGGCGCGCCGCGCTGCGAATTCGTATCCAACATCGACGGCGTCTATCTCGCGCAGGTGCTCGCGTCCGCGACGCCGGCGACGACACTCTTCATCGTCTCCTCCAAAACCTTCACCACGCTCGAGACACAGACCAACGCGCGCACCGCGCGCAGCTGGCTGGTCGCGCAGCTCGGCGAGGCGGCGGTACCGCAGCATTTCGCCGCAGTCTCGGTGAACACCCGCGCGATGGACGAGTTCGGCGTGCACCGGGATTACCGCTTCCAGATGTGGGACTGGGTCGGCGGGCGCTACTCGGTGTGGTCGTCGATCGGCGTTTCGCTCGCGATCGCCATCGGCGAGCGCAACTTTCTCGACTTCCTTGCCGGGGGGCACGAGATCGACGAGCACTTCCGCAGCGCTCCCTGGGCCGAGAACCTGCCGGCGCTCATGGGACTCATCGGCGTGTGGAACATCAACTTCATGAACCTGCCGACGCTCGCGGTGCTGCCGTACGACGATTCGCTGCGCCGCTTTCCCGCCTACCTGCAGCAGCTCGAAATGGAGAGTAACGGCAAGTCCGTGATGCTCGATGGGGAGCCGGTGGCCTGCCAGACGGCGGCGGTGATCTGGGGTGAGGCCGGCAACAATGGTCAGCACTCTTTCTTTCAGTTGCTGCACCAGGGAACGCCGCGCGCCGCGCTGGATTTTCTGCTGCCCGCGCGCTCTTCCTGCGGCAATCAGCTGCAGCAGGATCTGGCGATCGCCAGCTGCCTGGCGCAGGCCGAGGCGCTCTGCAGCGGGCAGTCGGCCGACACGGTGCGCGTGGAGCTCGAGCGTCAGAACCTTGCGCCGGCGCAGATCGAGGCGCTCGTACCGCACAAGATCAACCCCGGGAGCCGTCCGAGCACCATCGTGCTCTTCAGACAGCTCGATCCGGCAACCCTCGGCCGCCTGATCGCGCTGTATGAGCACAGCGTCCTCACACAGAGCGTCGTCTGGGGCATCAACGCCTTCGATCAGTGGGGCGTGGAGCTCGGTAAGAAGCTCACGGCACAACTCGCACCCGCGGTTGAGGACCCCGCCGGCGGCCACGCCGCGCCGCCTGCGGTCCTCAAGCTGTTGGCGACGGTGGAGAAGTGGCGGCGCTGAGCGAGCGCATGCGGCGCGACCGCCGACCTGTCGCCTGACGGAATCTGCGGCAGCCTGCTGTTGTCTCAGACCGCGATCAGCCATGCGTCAGGGCCCGCATCCAGTACAATCGCGCGCAGTCACCGCAGCACGGGGTCGTTTTTGGTGCCGACTAGTGTGATCGTAAAACGCTCGGCGAGGCGCTTGCTGCACCGTTCCCTGGCTCCCCTGCTGACGCTCCTGATGACCATCGTCGGGGTGCTGTGCTCGGAGCCCGCCGCTCCGCAGATACCCGGGAATGCTTCCGAGCTGCTGCAGCTGTTCGAAAACCTCACACCCGAGCAGCAGGACGCCATCATGAAGCAGTTCGGCGTCAGTGGTGGCGGGGCGGGCGGCCTTGGCGCGATCCTCGGTGGCCTTGGCCAACAAGGCGGGGGCGGCAGCGCGCTCGATCGACAGGGGATGCTCAACCGACGGGCCGCAACCACGCCGCCGCCGGCGACGCCCAGTGACGAGGAGGAGGCCGAAGAGCTCAGCCCCGGACTCAAGGGGAGCGACTGGGTCGTGCTGCAGGTGAGCGTGCTGCCACCCGAGGCACCCGCACCCGCACGCGCACCCCCAGCGGCTCCCGCGGTGCCAGCGCCAACCGGCGCGGCTACCGGCGCGAACCCCACGGCACTGGCGAGCCTGCTCGCGGCCACCGCGACGGCGCCGCCGGCCACGGCCGCAGCCGCGGCCCCAGTCCCTGCAGTGCCTGAGACCGAGGAGACGAAGCGGCTTCGGTCCCTGGTTGACCTGATCCGCTCGAGGAACCCTTATCAACTCTCGGGTGAGGGGGACCTCATGCTGCCGGGGTTTGCTCCCATCCCCCTCATGGGACTCAGCGACGAGCAGGCCACACTGCGCCTGACCGTCGAGCCGGGCCTGCGCGGCCTGAACATTCGCCTCACACGCCTCTTGCTGCGAAAGACGGGCGTCGCCGGGCTGCGGCCATTTGGTTACGACATCTTCACGAACGGCGCCCCGCCGTCGACATTTGCGCCAGTCGCCAACGTTCCGGTGCCGGAGGACTACGTCGTCGGTCCAGGCGACATCCTGAGTGTGCAGCTCTACGGTGACCAGAACCGCAGCCTCAGGCTGACAGTGGAGCGGGACGGCTTCATCACCCTGCCCGAGCTCGGTCCGATGCGCGTCGCCGGGGAGCGCTTTACCGCCGTCAAGGAGTCCATCGAGGCGCGCTATGAACAGCGCAGGCTCGGGGTGCACGCGAACGTTTCGATGGGCGACACCCGCTCGCTGCACGTGTTCGTGCTTGGGGCTGCCAAGCGCCCGGGCTCCTACACGCTGAGCGGCCTCAGCACCATCACCTCGGCGCTGTGGGCCGCGGGCGGTGCAAAGCGCATCGGATCGCTGCGTAACATCCAGCTGAAGCGACAGGGGACGCTGGTCCGCAGGCTCGACCTGTACGACATGCTGATCCACGGTGACGCGAACGACGATGCGAAGCTGCTCGAGGGCGACGTCGTCTTCATTCCGCCGGTGGGAACCACGGTGAGTGTCAGCGGCGAAGTGCGCCGCCCGGCGATCTATGAGATCAGGGGTGAATCGACGGTCGCCGGCCTGGTGCAACTCGCCGGCGGCCTGACGCCGGACGCTGACACATCCAAGGCGATGCTGACCGGATTCGACGTGCGTCGCCACCGCGTCGTGCTCGCGGTAGATCTGACGGAAGGTGCGCGCAGCCAGCTGCTGCACAACGGTGACCTGCTGAGCATCGCCCGTTTGCGGCCTACCCTGGACTCCGGGGTCCAGGTGGACGGCTACGTGTTTGCGCCCGGCGTGTTCGCCTGGCGCCAGGGCATACGGCTCTCCGACGTGATTCGCTCCGTCGATGAGTTGCGCCCGGATGCCGATTTGCACTACCTCCTGATCAGGCGCGAGGTGCCGCCAGACCGCCACATCTCGGTGTTGTCGGCGGACCTCACGCTAGCGCTGGCGAGTCGCGGCTCCCCGCAGGACGTGGAGCTGATGCCACGCGATCGCATCATGGTGTTTGACCTGGCGTCCGGACGCGATCATGTCATCAGGCCGGTCCTCAACGAGCTGCGATTGCAGGGCAATGCCGACCGGCCGACGCAGGTCGTGAACGTCGACGGGCGCGTGAAGGTGCCGGGCGAATACCCGCTCGAGCCCGGCATGACGGTGGCCGACCTGATTCGTGCCGGCGGCGGCACGACCGATGCAGCCTACGGCGGCAACGCCGAGCTCATCCGCTACCGCGTGGCGAACGGCGAGATCCGCAAGACCGAGCTGCTCAACATCGATCTGGCAGCGGCCCTCAAGGGCAATCCGAGTGCCAACCTGAAGCTGCAGCCGTTCGACTCGCTGAGCGTGAAGGAAGTCCCGCAGTGGGAGGCACAGGAGAACGTCATCCTGCGGGGCGAGGTGCGCTTCCCCGGCACCTACACCATTCGCCCCGGCGAGACGCTCAAGTCCGTCCTCGGTCGTGCCGGCGGCCTGACTCCGTACGCCTTTGCGGAAGGCAGCGTGTTCACCCGCGAGGAGCTGCAACGTCGTGAGCAGGAGGAGCTCGACAGGCTCGCCGATCGCATGCAGCGCGACGTCGCACTGCTCGCGCTGCAATCCGCCGCCGCCAACCAGTCCGGCGCGGCAGCGGCGCTCTCCGTCGGGCAGTCGCTGCTCGGCGAGCTGAAGGGCGCCAAGGCCGTAGGCCGCCTGGTGATCGACCTGCCGAGGCTCGAGAAATCTCCGCTGGGGTCGACGTACGACGTGGTCCTGCACGGCGGCGATATGCTGCGCGTGCCGCGCTACCAGCAGCAGGTCACGGTCATCGGCGAGGTGCAGAACGTCACCTCGCACCTCTTCAACCCGAAGCTCACGCGTGACGATTACATTGCCTTGAGCGGCGGGCTGACGAGCCGCGCGGACCGCGGCAAGATCTACATCGTGCGCGCCAGTGGTAGCGTGATCGCCAACGAGGGCAGCCGCTGGTTCGAGCACACGAGCGTGCCGATCAAGGCGGGCGACACCGTCGTGGTGCCGCTCGACACCGAGCACATCCCTGCACTGCCGCTGTGGACTCAGATCACACAGATTCTCTACAACCTGTCGATCGCGGTGCTGGCCGTGCGCTCGGTGAGCTAGCTGCGGCTGCCGTTCGGTCACGCGCTTGAGCGTGCGATGAGTGCGAGTGTCTTTCTCGCGTGTTTTGGCCCGGCGCTCGCTCACTTTGAGGGGCGGCAGGACGGGCGGCTGTTGACTCTGCGCAGTGGTGCTCTTAGCCTTGCGTTCAATGGTTGAACACACAGCAGACGCCGTCGGCACGCACGACTCCGTACAGCAGCGGGATACACTTCTCAGCGACGAGATGCGGCTGAAGCTCATGCGACTGTTCGAGGCGAATCCGCATTCGAGCCAGCGTGACGCGGCGCGCGAGCTCGGTATCAGCCTCGGCAAAGTGAACTACTGCCTCCAGGCGCTGGTGCACCGCGGCTGGATCAAAGCGAACCGCTTCAGGAACAGCCGCCGCAAGGCCGCCTACCGCTATCTGCTCACGCCGCGCGGGATCGAGGCTAAGACCGCGCTCACCGTGCGGTTCCTGCGGATCAAGATGCGCGAATACGAGACGCTGCGCACTGAGATCGAACAACTGCGGCGCGAAGCCGCCTCCCGGGGGCGCGAAGGGAGACCCTCACAGCCATGAGCCAAGCCTACGACCCCGTCGTCGGGCGCAAGATCCGTGTTGCGCTGGTCGGCTGCGGGCGCATTGCAGACAAACACCTGGAGGCGATTCGCGCGCACGACGAGCGCCTAGAACTGGTCGCAGTATGCGACACCGACCGCGCGGCGCTCGAGGCGGCGATGCAACGAACCGGGGCAGCCGCCTTCACTTCCCTGGGGAGCCTCCTGTCCAGCAGCGAAGCCGACGTCGTGGTGCTGTGCACCCCAAGCGGTCTGCACCCGGCCCAAGCCATTCAGAGCGCCGCAGCCGGTCGGCACGTCATCACGGAGAAACCCATGGCGACGCGCTGGGCGGACGGCAAGCGCATGGTGGAAGCCTGCGACGCCGCCAACGTCCACCTGTTCGTCGTCAAGCAGAATCGCCGCAACGCCACGCTGCAGCTGCTCAAGCGTGCGGTCGAGCAGAAGCGCTTCGGCCGCGTCTACATGGTGACTGTGAACGTTTTCTGGAGCCGCCCACAGAGCTACTACGACAGCGCCAAGTGGCGCGGCACGTGGGAGTTCGACGGCGGTGCGCTCATGAATCAGGCGAGCCACTATGTCGATCTGCTCGATTGGCTGATCGGCCCCGTCGAGAGCGTACAGGCGTACACGGCGACTCTGGCGCGCGACATCCAGGTTGAGGACACCGCGGTGGTCGGGGTGCGCTGGCGATCCGGCGCGCTCGGCTCCATGAACGTGACCATGCTGACCTATCCGCAGAACTATGAAGGCTCGATCACCATTCTCGGCGAAAGCGGCACGGTGCGGATCGGTGGTGTGGCGGTGAACGACATCCAGCACTGGGAATTCGCGGTGCCGAACGCGGACGACGCCCGCGTGCGGGATGCCAGCTACATGACCAGCTCGGTGTACGGCTACGGGCACCCGCTGTACTACGACAACGTCATCCGCGCGCTGCGCGGCGAAGCCGAGCCGGAAACCGATGGCCGCGAGGGTCTGCGCTCGCTCGAAGTGCTGATCGCGACCTACCTTTCGGCGCGCGATGGCCGCCGCGTGGCGTTGCCGCTCGAATACTGAGGCACGGGCGCGAATCATGATCACGATCCACCCGAGTGCCATCGTCGATGACGGCGCGATCATCGGCGATGACACGCGCATCTGGCACTGGGTACACGTCTGCGGCGGGGCGCGGATCGGCGCTGGCTGTTCGTTGGGTCAGAACGTATTTGTCGGCAATCGTGTGGTGATCGGCAGCAACGTCAAGATCCAGAACAACGTTTCGGTCTATGACAACGTAACGCTGGAGGACGATGTGTTCTGCGGGCCGAGCATGGTGTTTACCAACGTCTATAACCCTCGCGCGGCCGTCAGCCGCAAGCACGAGTACCGCAATACGCTGGTCAGGCGCGGCGCGACCCTCGGGGCGAACTGCACCATCATCTGCGGCACGACGATTGGTGCCTACGCCTTCGTCGGAGCCGGTGCCGTCGTCAATCGCGACGTCGCACCCTATGCACTGGTGGTCGGTGCGGCCGCGCGGCAGATCGGCTGGATGAGCCGCTACGGCTGCCGCCTCGATCTGCCGCTGCGCGGCAGCGGGCAGGCGCGCTGCGCCGAGAGCGGCGAAGTCTACGTGTTGCGCGACGGCGTCTGTGCCCTCAAAGGAGACGCTTAGTGTGTGCCGCGCAGGTGCGCACGATACGCACGGCAAGCATCGTCGGCGCCCGACCGCAGTTTGTGAAGCTGGCGCCGGTCGCCCGCGCGATGGCACGGGCACGGCTGCCGATCAGCCATCGGATCATTCATACCGGCCAACATTACGACGACACTATGTCCGCGATCTTCTTTGAGGAGCTGGACATTGCGCCGCCCACGGTCAATCTCGGCGTCGGCTCGGGGCCACAGGGTCGTCAGACCGGGCGCATGCTGGAAGCCGTCGAAGAGCGCCTGCAGGAGGCGCGGCCGGACCTGGTGCTGGTCTACGGCGATACCAACTCGACGCTCGCCGGAGCGCTCGCGGCGGCCAAGCTGCACA
Organism: Steroidobacteraceae bacterium; assembly: GCA_035516875.1. Classification (GTDB taxonomy): domain Bacteria; phylum Pseudomonadota; class Gammaproteobacteria; order Steroidobacterales; family Steroidobacteraceae; genus 13-2-20CM-66-19. The sequence goes on along the minus strand of DATIZW010000089.1, from coordinate 261 downwards.
TCCCTGTGGCACATGTGGAGGCGGGTCTGCGCAGCTTCAATCGCGGCATGCCGGAGGAGCTCAACCGCGTCGTCGCCGATCATCTGTCCGAGGTTCTGTTCGCACCCACCGTCACAGCGGTCGGCAACCTGCGTGCCGAGGGCCTGGAGTCGCGGGCGATGCTCACCGGGGACGTAATGTACGACGCGGTGCTCTTCAATGCGCAACGAGCGCGTGAGCGCTCCGGCATATTGCGGGACCTCGGAGTCGTGGCCGGAGAAT
>DATIZW010000088.1:0-7521 GCA_035516875.1 Steroidobacteraceae bacterium | reverse complement strand
GCGCGGCTGGATCGCGAGCACCGAGGTGACCCTCGAGCCCGGGTCGGCTCCCGCCACGCTCCGCTCGCAGGGACCGGCGCTCACCGGCGAGCAGAGCACGGCGGTCGAGGCGCTGAGCCGGGCGCGCGACGTGTTCGGCGCCTTCGTCCTGCACGGTGTCACGGGCAGCGGCAAGACCGAGGTCTATCTGCGGCTCATCGAGCGCGTGCTGCTCGCGGGCCAGCGGGCCCTCGTGCTGGTGCCCGAGATCGGCCTCACGCCACAGCTCGTGGCGCGCTTTCGCGAGCGGTTCGCCGCTCCCCTGACGGTGTTGCACTCGGCGCTGACGGATCACGAGCGGCTCGCCGCCTGGCGCGACGCGTGGAGCGGACACTCGCGCATCGTGCTCGGCACGCGCTCAGCGGTGTTCGCGCCGGTGCCCGAGCTTGGCGCCATCGTCGTCGACGAGGAGCACGATCCGTCCTTCAAGCAGCACGAGGGAGGCTTTCGCTACTCGGCGCGCGATCTGGCGGTGGTGCGTGCGCGGCAGGCGGGCATCCCGCTGCTGCTCGGCTCGGCGACGCCGGCACTCGAGACGCTGCACAACGTCAGCGCCGGACGCTACGCGCTGCTGCGTCTGGCACGCCGCGCGGCGCGTGCCGCGCCGCCGCGGCTGGCGCTCGTCGACCTGCGCCACGGCGCGGCGCGCTCGGGAGTCTCCACCGCGGCCGTGCTCGCGATCGAGCGCCATCTTGCCGCCGAAGGACAGGTTCTGCTGTTCCTCAATCGCCGCGGCTATGCGCCGACACTGCTGTGCACGGCGTGCGGCTGGATCGCCCCGTGCAGCGAGTGCGACGCGCGACTCACCGTGCATCTCGCGGCCGGGCGGCTGCGCTGTCATCACTGTGGGGCCGAGGCGCCGCTGCCGTCGCGCTGCCCGCAGTGCGGCTTCGCCGTCAAGCCGGTCGGTCAGGGCACCGAGCGTATCGAGCAGACGCTGCAGACGCTCTTTCCCGGCGCCGCGGTGGCGCGGCTCGACCGCGATGTGGTGCGCCGGCGCGGCGACATGGAGGAGGTGATGCGCCGCGTGTCCACGGGCGAGGCGCGCATCCTCGTCGGCACGCAGATGGTTACCAAGGGGCACGACTTTCCCAACGTCACGCTGGTCGTGGTGCTCAATGCGGACCAGGGGCTCTTCAGCACCGACTTCCGCGCGCCCGAGCGTCTCGCGCAGACCATCGTGCAGGTCGCCGGGCGTGCCGGCCGCGGCACCAGGGCCGGCGAAGTCCTCATCCAGACGGAGTTTCCCGACCATCCGCTGCTCGCGAGCCTGCTGGCCGCGGGCTACGAGGGCTTCGCGCGCGCCGCGCTCGAGGAGCGCGCCCAGGCCGCGTGGCCGCCCTTCAGCCGCCTGGCGGTGCTGCGCGACTCGGCGCGCACGGCGGACGCCGCGCTGCGCTTTCTGCAGGAGGCACGGCAGCTGCGCCGCCCGCCGCCGGGCGTGCGGCTGTTAGGTCCGGCGCCCGCTGCCATGGCGAAGCGTGCCGGACGCTACCACGCGCAGCTGCTGGTGGAGAGCCGCGAGCGTGGGCCGCTGCACGGCTTTCTCGATGAGTGGCTGCCCGCGGTGCAAACGCTGCGCAGCGCACGGGCGGTGCGCTGGTCGCTCGACGTGGATCCGGCGGAGCTTTTCTGAGCGCCGCGCGCCGCAGCGCCCGCGGCCGCTGCGGCCAACCGCGCGGGTGCTTCGGGTACACTTGCGCGCCTGCCGTGCCACTTCACCGCCAACCAGCCCCTTGAAACAGGAACTCGAGCAGCTGCTGCTCGCCGCTCTCGCGAAACTCAGCGGCGGCGTTGTGCCGGAGATGCCCGCGGCAGCCGCGGTGGTCGTCGAGCGCTCCCGCGATACCCAGCACGGCGACTTCGCCACCAGCCTCGCTCTGCGCCTCGCAAAGTCGGCGCGGCGCAACCCGCGTGAGCTCGCCGCCGCCATCGTCGCGGCGCTGCCGGCGAGTGCGCTCGTGGCGCGCGCCGAAGTGGCCGGTGCCGGCTTCATCAACTTCCACCTGACCGCCGAGGCCTACGCGCGCGAGCTCGCCGCCATCCACGCCCGGGGTGGTGCCTACGGTGAGAGCCAACTCGGTGGCGGTGAGCGCGTGCTGGTGGAGTTCGTGTCCGCCAATCCCACCGGCCCGCTGCACGTCGGCCACGGACGGCAGGCGGCGTATGGCGCGACGCTCGCCAACGTGCTCACGGCGACTGGCTTTCGCGTCGAGCGCGAGTACTACGTCAACGACGCCGGGCGGCAGATGGACATCCTTGCCGTCAGCACCTGGGTACGCTACCTCGAGCTGCTCGGCGAAACGCTGCCGTTTCCCGAGAACGGCTACCGCGGCGATTACGTGCGGCCGCTGGCGCAGAAGCTGCGCGCGAGCTGCGGCGAGCTGCTGCGCCGTCCGGCTGCGGCGGTGCTCGAAGGGCTGCCGGCGGACGCCCCCGCCGGCGACAAGGAGGCCTACATCGACGCCCTGATCGCGCGCTCGCGGGCGCTGCTCGGGCCCGACGGCTTTGCCCGTGTGCTCGCCCTCGCGCTCGCCGAGATGCTCGCGGACATCCGTGACGACCTCGCCGAGTTCGGCGTGCTGTTCGACCACTGGACCAGCGAGCGGGCCTTCGTCGAGAGCGGCGCGATCGATCACGCGCTCGAGGTGCTCGAGCGCGGCGGCAGGCTGCGCCGCGAGGACGGCGCCGTGTGGTTCCGTGCCGCGGAGTTCGGTGACGAGAAAGACCGCGTGGTGGTGCGCGAGAACGGGCAGAAGACCTATTTCGCCTCCGACATCGCCTATCACCTCGCCAAGCGCGAGCGCGGCTTCACCCGCCTCATCGACGTGCTCGGTGCCGACCACCACGGCTACGTGGCGCGCGTGCGCGCCGGGCTCATCGCCATGGGCCAGCCGGGCGAGTGCCTGGAGGTGACGCTGATCCAGTTCGTGAACCTGTTCCGCGGCGCGCAGAAGATCCCGATGGGCAAGCGCGAGGCGCAGTTCGTCACGCTGCGGCAGCTGCGCGCCGAGGTCGGCAACGATGCCTGCCGCTTTTTCTACCTGTTGCGCAGTCACGACCAGCCGCTCGATTTCGATCTCGAGCTCGCCAAGTCGCGCAGCAACGAAAACCCGGTGTACTACATCCAGTACGCGCACGCACGGGTCGCGAGCGTCATGAAGCAGCTGGCCGCGCGCGGCCTCGCCTTCGACCGCGCGCAGGGACTCGTCGCCGCCGCGACGCTCCTCGGCGGCCCGCACGAGCAAGCGGTGCTGCAGTCGCTCACGCGCTACCCCGAGATCATCGAGCAGGCGGCGGTCAATCGCGCCCCGCACACGCTGGTGCACTTCCTGCGCGATCTCGCCAACGTCTTCCACACTTACTACAATGCCGAGCAGTTCATCGTCGACGACCCGCAGCTGCGCAACGCGCGCCTCGCGCTGGTGCTCGCTGTGCAGCAGGTGCTGCGCAACGGCCTCACCCTGCTCGGCGTCTCGGCACCGGAGAGCATGTGAGCAACGGCGGCCGCGCCACCAACACCGCGAAACTGACCGCACGCGACTTCAAAGCCAGCCAGCGCCGCCCTCTCGACGTGCGGCGCCTGCGCGAGTTCGGCTACGGCGCGCTCGCCGGGGTGGTACTCGCCAGCGTCGCCTTCACCTACCTCGGCAGCAAGAGCCACCGCAGCGATGCCCCGGACGCGCCGCGCCCGGACCCGCATCGGCTCGCCCCCGACGCCGCCGGCGTTGACTCCGGCAAGCCCACCGAGAAATACGACTTCTACGAGATGCTGCCGAACTTCGAGGTGGTGGTTCCGGAGAAGGACAAGGACGTCAAGCGCGACCTGCCGGCGGCGGCGAAGATCGAGCGCCCCGGCGTGTACGTGCTGCAGGCCGGATCCTACCGCAACGAGGCGGACGCCGAGCGCGTGCGGGCGCAGCTCGCCATGCAGGGAGTGCAGGCGAAGGTACAGCGCGTGGCCGTCGATGCCGACGTATGGCATCGCGTACGCATCGGGCCGATCAGCAACCTCGAGGAGCTCAACAAGCTGCGCCGCCAGCTGCAGGCGGCCGAGGTGGACGCGCTGGTGATCCGCGTCGGCGACTGAGCCTCAGTCCTCGCTGATGTTGCGGAAATCGACGCCGAGTGAGCGCAGCTTGCGATAGAGGTGGGTGCGCTCCATGCCGACGCGCTTGGCGAGCTGTCCCACCTTGCCGTTGCACAGGAGCAGCTGCTGCTGCAGGTAGGCGCGCTCGAACTGCTCGCGCGCCTCGCGCAGCGGCAGCGCCAGCAGGTCCTGCTTCACCAGCGGCTCATCGGGCGGTGCCTGCACGGCGAGCTCACGCTCGATCTCCTCGAGACGGATCTCTTCGGCGCCGCCGTGAATCAGCAGTCGGTGTACCAGGTGGCGCAGCTCGCGCACGTTGTCCGGCCACGGATAATTGCGCAGGCGATTCTGCGCCGCGACCGAGAAGCGGCGGAACGGCAGTCCGTCGGCGTCCACCAGGCGGTCCACCTGGTGGCGCAGCAGGTCGGGCACGTCCTCCGCATACTCGCGCAGCGGCGGCACGCGCATGATGAGCACGTTGAGATGCGCGAGCAGGTCGCGTCGCAGGCCCTCGCCCCCGGCGCGCTGCTCGAGACCGGGCTGCGCCGTCGACAGGATGCGCGCGCGGAACGCCAGCGGCTCGCGGCCGCCGATCCGTGTGAATTGTCCCGACTCGAACACGCCCACCAGCAGCCGCTGAACGCCCGCGGGCAGGTCTTCGAGCTCGTGGATGAAGAGCGTGCCGTTGCCGGCTTCCTCGAGCAGCCCCGGCGTCGAACCATCGCCCTGCTCGCGGCCGAAGAGCCGCACCTCCGCGTCGGCGTCGCGCAGGCTGCTCGCAATGAGCGCGACGAACGGCGCCGCCGCGCGCGGCCCCTGCTCATGCAGGTAGCGCGCCAGGGCCTCGCGGCCTGAGCCGGGCTCGCCCACCAGCAGCACCGGCGAGGGGTTGGCCCCGAGTTGCTGCGCCTCGGCGCGCAGCTGTTGCATGAGCTTGCTCTTGCCGAGCGGCACGGCGAGCGGTGCACCGAGGAGCTTCCCCGACTGGCGGTGTCGGCGGCCGGCATCGAGCGCACGCTCCACGGTGCGCAGCAGCTTGGCGAGCGACAGCGGCTTCTCGACGAAATCGAAGGCGCCGAGACGCGTCGCCTCGACCGCGGTTTCGACCGTGCCGTGCCCGGACATCATGACCACCGGACAGCCGTCGGCCGCAGCCGCCGACCACTCGCGCAGCAGCGTGATGCCGTCGACGTCCGGCATCCAGATGTCGAGCAGCACCAGATCGGGTACCTGCCGCGCGCGCGAGGCGCGCGCCTGCGCGGCGTTGGCAGCCACGTCCACCTCGTACCCTTCCTCGGAGAGGATCTCCTTGAGGAGACCGCGGATATCCGCCTCGTCGTCGACCACGAGAATGTGTGGACTGCTCACGCTCTTTCCCTCCGCAACTGATCCCGCCGTTCGCGCGCGCCCCCCGTGGCGGACCGGGTGCTGTCCTTCACCGGCAGCACGACGCGCACGCGTGCTCCACCTTCGGGCCGATTGTCCGCATCAATTCGCCCACCGTGCTCTTCGATGATCTTCTTCACGATCGCGAGCCCAAGTCCCGTCCCTTTCGGCTTCGTGGTGACGTATGGGTCGAACACCCGGCCCAGCAGCTCCCGCTGAAACCCGGGGCCATTGTCACACACGGTCACCGCGGCGTACTCGCCGTCTCCGGTCGTTTCCAGGCGGGTGGTGAGCTCGAGGAGTGGGCTCTCAACCCCTTCAAGCGCTTCCAGCGCGTTGGTGACGAGATTGTTGAGGATCTGCCGCACGCGGCCGCGGTCGGCCTCGATCCCCTCGATATGCTCGTCGAGATCCAGCCGGATGCGCGTACGCGGCCCCGGCGAGCGGTAGAGGTCGGCGACCTCGGTGACCAGCTGGTTGAGGCTGAAGCGCGTGATCTGCATCTCCGGCGCCCGGGCGTACTCGCTGAAGGCATTGACCATCTGCTGCATGGTCTCGACCTGCTGCACGATCGTGCGGGTGCCGCGCTCGAGGATATCCGCATCGCGCTCGCTCATCCCGGAGAGCAGGCGGCGGCGCAGCCGCTCGGCCGAGAGCTGGATCGGGGTGAGCGGGTTCTTGATCTCGTGCGCCAGGCGGCGCGCGACCTCACCCCAGGCGGCGTCGCGCTGCGCCTGCAGCAACGTCGTGATGTCGTCGAAGACGATGACGAAGCCCATGTCGGTGTCCTCGCCCGGCAGCGGCGTGCAGGCGCACATCAGGGTGCGCCGTCCCGCGGCGCTGTCGAGATCGAGCTGCTCGCGCCACTCCTCGCGTCCGGCGGCGAAGCGTACCGCGAGCGCGGCGACGAACTGTCCGAGCCGCTCGTTGCCCGCGGCGAGCTCGGGGAGCGGATGGCCGATGGCTGCCGACAGGTCCGTGCCGAGAATCGCGCCGGCGGCAGCGTTGGCGTTGCGCACCGTCATGTTGCGGTCGATGGCGAGCACGCCGGTCGAGAGCCGCGCGAGGATGATGGCGAGGTGCTGGCGCTCGCGCTCCACCACTAGCTGGCTCTGCGTGGCTTCGGCACGCGCGCGCCGCAGCCGCTTGGTCATGTCGTTGAAGGAGTGGACCAGGAATCCCATCTCGTCGCGCGAGGGCAGCGGCAGGCGCGTGCCGAAGTCGCCCTTGCCGACCGCGCGCGTGCCCTCGATGAGATCCTGCACCGGGCGCACCAGGCGCTGCGCCGAGTAGATCGCGCCGTAGATCGCCGCCAGCATGGCGAGCAGCAGCACCAGGGTGAGCGTGAGACGGAAGCTCATCTTGAGCGGCTCGCGCATCGCCGCGAGATTGCCGTACTGCGAGTAGGAGTTCTGCACCGCCTCGGAGAGCGCCGCGAGCTGTGCCGGAACCGGATAGGTGGCGACCAGGAAGCGCAGGTTGCCGCGTCCGCCCGAGTCGGCGAGCGCCGCCGCGGTGCGGATGAGGTAGCGCCCTCGGGACTGCGGCTCGAGACTTACGTACGGCAGGTGCTCCTCGACCTGGCGCACGAGATCGGGGGGTGGCGGCGATGGCAGGTACTCGAGCGGGTTCTCGAGGCTCGCGGCGAGGATCTGTTCATGGTCCGCGAACAGTACGATTTCCTGCGCCTGGGTGGCGCGCCGTTCGGCGTCGAGCTGCGCTTGCACGTCGGCGGGGGTTGTGCGGGCGAGCGCCTGCGCGAGTGCCTGAGTCTTCGCCGAGTACTCGCGCATGCGCAGATCGAGCGCCGCACGTGACAGTCCGAGCGCATCGCTCAGCCCCTGTTTCACCTCGACCCGGAACCAGCTGTCGATACCGCGATTCAAGAACTCGAGCGAGGAGAGGTACACGATGAGGAGCGGGGCGATCACCAGCGCGCCGAAGATGCCCACGGTACGCGCCGTGAGGCGCGAGCCCGGCACGTGCGCGCGGTAGTCGCGCACCAA
>DATIZW010000087.1:0-4357 GCA_035516875.1 Steroidobacteraceae bacterium | reverse complement strand
TGACCTCGGTGCCGAGAAGGTTGCGATGGCACTGCTGCATCACCACCAGCGCGAATGCCCCGAGGAGGAACGTCAGGAAGAGCGCGAGGCTGTTGGCGTAGTTCATCCCCGCGATCAGCATGAGCAGCAGGAGCCCGGCGAACGCGAGCCCGGCGCGCGTCGGCAGTATGTAGAGCCGGCGGCGCTCGAGCCGCACTGGCAGATGATCCAGGCCCTGACGGCGGCGGATCCACTGCGCCATGCGCGCGCGCATGAAGTCGGCGAGCGGCACGAAGGGTCGACGGCGGGCCACGCTAAAGCGGCACGGCCACCGCGCGGATGATCTCGGCAGCGACCGCGCCGCCCTCGGTGACGCCGGCCGGGTCGCGCCGCTCGAGGCGATGCGCGACCACCGACGGCAGCACCGCCTGCACGTCCTCGGGCAGCACGGCGGCGCGCCCGTCAAGGAAGCCCCAGGCCTGCGCGGCGCGGATCAGGCCCTGGCCCGCGCGCGGCGAGAGCCCGAGCTTGAGGTCGGAGCGTTCGCGCGTGCGCATGATGAGCGCCTGCGCGTAATCGAGGAGCGGTTCGGCGACGTGCACTGCACGCACGGCGCGCTGCACGCCGAGCACCTGCGCTGCCGACAGCACCGGCGCGATGGTGGCAAGCAGCTCGCGGCGCTCGCCGCTGCGCAGCAGCTCGCGCTCGTGCACGGCATCCGGGTAGCCGAGGATCACGCGCATGAGGAAACGATCGAGCTGTGACTCGGGCAAGCCGAAGGTGCCGAGCTGCTCGTGCGGGTTCTGCGTGGCGACGACGAAGAACGGCTCGGGCAGCACGTAGGTCGTGCCGTCGGCACTCACCTGTCGCTCCTCCATCGCCTCGAGCAGCGCGCTCTGCGTACGGGGGCTGGCGCGGTTCACCTCGTCCGCGAGCAACAGCTGCGTGAAGATCGGTCCGCGGCGGAAGTGAAACTGCTGGCTGGCACGATCGAAAACCGACACGCCGATGATGTCCGCCGGCAGCAGATCCGCGGTGAACTGTACCCGCTGCCAGGCGAGGCCCAGCACGTGGGCGAGCGCGTGCGCGAGCGTGGTCTTGCCGACGCCCGGCACGTCCTCGATCAGCAGGTGTCCGCGCGCCAACAGGCACGCGAGGCACAGCCGGATCTGCAGCGGCTTGCCGAGAATGATGGTCTCGAGGGTGGTGAGCACCCGCGTGATCGCTTCGCGACCTTCAGCCGCCGGCACCGGTGCGGCAACACTCATGACAGCAGTCCCCGCACGCGCTCGAGCTGGGCGCTGAGTGCGCTGCTGGTGCGCTCGAGCTCGACCACGCGCTCGCGCTGTGTGGCCACCACCTGGGGCGGCGCGCCGCGTACGAAGCTGTCGTCGGCGAGGCGCGTGCGGAGCTTCTGCAGCTCCCCCTGAGCCTTGGCGATGAGCTTGCCGAGCCGCTCCGCCTCGGCGGCCGCGTCGATGAGTCCGGCCATCGGCACGAGAAGGGTGAGATTGCCGACGAGCGCCACGGCGGACTGTGGCGCGATCGCGCCCGCAGCGAGCAGCGTGACGCTCTCGAGCCCGGCGAGCCGCTCGAGCCAGGCGCGGTGGCGCGCAACCAGGGTCTCGTCCTGGTGGCTCGCGCCTTTCAGCAGTACCGCGATCCGCCGCCCGGGTGCGATGTTCATCTCGCCGCGGATCTGCCGCACGCCGAGAATCACCGCCTTGAGCCAGGCAAACTCGCGCTCGGCCTCCTCGTCGGCGGGAAAATCGGCCGCAGCGGGGTAAGGCTGCAGCATCACCGTCTCACCGCTGCAGCCGGCGAGCGGCGCGACGCGCAGCCAGATCTCCTCGGTGATGAACGGCATGAGTGGGTGCAGCGCGCGCTGCAGCGCCTCGAGGATCTGCGCCAGCGTGCGCTGCGTGCCGTGCCGCGCCGCGGCGCTCGCGCCCTCATTCTGCAGCAGCGTCTTGGCGAGCTCGAGGTACCAGTCGCAGAAGTCGTACCAGGTGAATTCGTAGAGGGCGCTCGCCGCGAAGTCGAAGCGGTACTCACCGAGCGCGCTCTCGACCCGCTCGAGCATGCGGCCGAAGCGCGCGCGGATCCAGCGGTCGGCGAGCGAGAGCTCTCCCGGCTCGCCGGTGTCGGTCCGCACCTTGCCGAGGGCCTGCGTGACGAAGCGCGCCGCGTTCCACAATTTGTTACAGAAGTTGCGTGCGCCGGCAACGCGCGCGAGGTCGAAGCGGATCTCGCGGCTCGGGGAGGCGAGCGCGGCGAAAGTGAGCCGCAGCGCGTCGGTACCATGCGGGGCAATGCCCTGCGGATACTGGCGGCGGGTCGCCTTCTCGATGGCGGGGGCGAGCTGCGGCTGCATGAGACCGCTGGTGCGCTTGGCGATGAGCGCCTCGAGGGTGATGCCGTCGACGATGTCGAGCGGGTCGATCACGTTGCCCTTCGACTTCGACATCTTGTCGCCGTGCTCGTCGAGAATGAGGCCGGTGATGTACACGTCGCGAAACGGCACCTCGCCCATGAACTTGAGGCCCACCATCATCATGCGCGCCACCCAGAAGACGATGATGTCGAAGCCGGTGACGAGCACGCTGCCCGGATAGAAGCGGCGCAGGTCCGCGGTGTCCTGCGGCCAGCCGAGCGTCGAGAACGGCCAGAGCGCGGAGGAGAACCAGGTGTCGAGTACGTCCTCGTCCTGGCGCAGCGCGAGGTCAGGGGCGAGGTGGTTGCGCGTGCGCACTTCCTCGATGCTGCGTCCGACATAGATCTCGCCGGCAGTGTCGTACCAGGCGGGGATGCGGTGTCCCCACCACAGCTGGCGGCTGATGCACCAGTCCCTGATGTTACGCATCCACTCGAAGTAGGTGCGCGCCCAGCTCTCGGGCACGAAGCGGGTGCGGCCCTCGCTCACCGCGAGCGCCGCCGGCTCGGCGAGCGGCGCGATCTTCACGTACCACTGGTCGGTGAGATACGGCTCGAGCACCGCGCCGCTGCGGTCGCCGCGCGGCACCGTGAGGCGGTGCTTCTCGATGCGCTCGAGGAGCCCCGCGGCCTCGAGCTCGGCCACCACGCGCCGGCGCGCCTCGTAGCGGTCGAGGCCGCGAAAGCGCTCGGGCACGCTGTCGGCGAGCGTCGCGTGCGGGGTGAAGATGTTGACCAGCGGCAGCTGATGGCGCTGGCCGATTTCGTAGTCGTTGAAATCGTGCGCCGGGGTTATCTTGACGACGCCCGAGCCGAAGGCCGGATCGACATAACTGTCGGCAATGATGGGAATGTCGCGCCCGGCGAGCGGCAGCTGCACCGACTGGCCGACGAGCCCCTGGTAGCGCTCATCGTCGGGATTGACCGCGACCGCCGTGTCACCGAGCAATGTCTCGGGGCGCGTGGTCGCAACGACCACGTGGCCCGCGCCGCGCGCCAGCGGGTAGCGCAGGTGCCAGAGCTGACCCTCTTCCTCCTGTGACTGGACTTCGAGGTCCGAGAGCGCGGTGAGCAACACCGGGTCCCAGTTGACCAGCCGCTTGCCGCGGTAGATGAGGCCTTCCTCGTGCAGCCGCACGAACACCTCGATCACCGCCTGCGAGAGGCCCGGGTCCATGGTGAAGCGATCGCGTGCCCAGTCCACCGAGTCGCCGAGGCGGCGCATCTGTGCGTTGATGGTGCCGCCGGATTGATGCTTCCAGGCCCAGACGCGCTCGAGAAAGGCATCGCGGCTGAGAGCGGCGCGCTTCAGCCCCTGTGCCTCGAGCTGTCGCTCGACCACCATCTGCGTGGCGATGCCGGCGTGGTCGGTCCCCGGCTGCCACAGCGCGGCGCGGCCGCGCATGCGCTGGTAGCGGATGAGCGTGTCCATGAGCGTGTGCTGGAACGCGTGCCCCATGTGCAGCGTCCCGGTCACGTTTGGCGGCGGGATCATGATGCAGTAGGGCTCGCCCGCGGCGCGCGGCGCGAACCAGCCGTGAGATTCCGAGCGCTCGTAGAGGCGCCGCTCGATCGCCTGCGGCGCGAACACCTTGTCCATGCTGACTGCGAGATTCCCGCAAAGGGCCGTCGGGACGATTATAGCGGCGGCGCGCGCCGTTCCGCGGCGCAGGCTTTGGCGCTCAGGTCAGTCCCGGCGGTGCGGGCCGTTGTCTGCGGTCGGGCTCAGCGCGTCGCCCGCTGCAGCAGGAAATCCGCGAGCAGCGGCGTCGGCCGCCCGGTGCTGCCCTTGGCCGCGCCGCTCTGGTAGGCGGTGCCGGCGATGTCCAGGTGCGCCCATTTCATTCCCTGGGTGAACTTGGCGAGGAATGTCGCCGCGGTGATGGCGCCGCCGTCGCGCCCACCGACGTTGGCGAAGTCGGCGAAGTTGCTCTTGAGCTGCTCG